>JBHHUB010000014.1:0-36021 GCA_046753625.1 Phycisphaerae bacterium
CGATTTCCCAAACGCACGTTTCACTGCTGCGATTTTAGAAAAATCCCCTATCCCGAAGAAAGCTTCGACGTCGTCATCGCGCGCGGATTCAGTTTCTATCACTACGATTTGGACTCGGCGGACGCGCACCTGGCCACGCGTACCGTGCTGCGCCACCTCAAGGGCGGCGGGCTTTTTGTCATGCTTATCGTGACGGATCAATCCGGACGACGGGAGCCGGGACGCGTCTGGCAGAACCAACTCGCCGATTACGAGCAGCATTTCGCATCCCATGCCAGGCAATGGTCCGTCGATTGGGCCGACGGCATGGCGATTTGCAGCCTCACCAAGCCCCAAGAGGTCGAACCGACGCCAAGCGTGAATGCGCCCACCAAGTGCCCGACCCCAGCCGCGCTCGCGTAAGCCCGCTATTCACCCCCCAGCGGGCGGGTCATCAACGCTTCGACCGCATCGCCCGGCGACCGCCCCTCAAAGAGCACCTCCGCCATGGCGGCCACGATGGGCAGCTCGACCCCTTCGCGGCTGGCCAGATCGAGCACGCTTTGCGTCGTCGCAATCCCTTCGATCACCGAGTCGGTCGACGCGATGATCTGCTCGACCTTCTCTCCTCGGCCGAGCCGCTCTCCGGCACTTCGGTTTCTTCCGATCTTCGAGACGCATGTCGTAAACAGGTCGCCGACGCCCGCCAATCCGCGAAATGTGGCTTCGCGCGCGCCCATCGCAATGCCCAAGCGTGTGATCTCCGCCAGCCCGCGCGTGATCAACGATGCCTTGGCGTTGTCGCCCGCACCGATCCCATCGCAGAGCCCCGCGGCCAAAGCGATGACGTTCTTCGCGGCAGCCGCCACCTCAACGCCGACCTGGTCTTCGCTCGTGTAGACGCGAAAATAGTTCGCGCTCATGCCCTGTTGGACCAACGACGCAGCTTGGGCATCTTCCGAGGCCACCACGACGGTGGCCGGCTTCTTGGCGGCCACCTCGGGCGCAATGCACGGGCCGGACAGGCAAGCCGTGGACACCGAACCAAGACATTCCCTGATGATCTGAGTGGGCAACAGCAATGTTTCCACCTCGATCCCCTTGGTCACACTGATCACGGGCGCGTTGCGCGGCACCACGTTGCGGAGTCTCATCCAAGTCGATCGCAGGAACTGACACGGCACGGCCGATACAATCACGTCGGGGTCGGCAAACGCCGCGGCATCATCGCTGGTGAGCTTCACGGAATCGGGCAACGCGTGCCCAGGCAGGTACCTCCGGTTTTCTCGCTGGGATTCCAGCGTCTCGACCCGGCCGGCATCACGTCCCCAAAGCGTAACCCTGGTGGACCGATCTGCGAGAAGCAACGCGCAAAGCGTACCCATCGCACCATCACCAACCACGGTGGCCCGAGCGATCGCCTTGGGCAAGATTCATCTCCGTCCGGAATGGGATATCGCCGGCGTCCTCTCTGCGGATCAGCCGTCAAAGCTGCAGGGCCCAGCCTGCGGACCCTGGCAGCGCCAGCCTCTCGATTGGCACGTTTCACCTCCCGACGATCCACGCCGATCAGGAAAGCGCCGACCCACAGAGCCGCTACGCAAAACGGTACCGGGCCTGCACACGATGCCCTGAACCGGCAATGCCACTCATCTACGTCGTCAAGTTGAAGGCCCCGAACACCCAATCGGCAATCAGGTTGGTCCCCGCCAGTGTGACCAGTTGGCTCACACTGCCCAGCGGATCAAACGCGCAGCCCCCCGCTTGCAGCAAGACGCCGCCGCTACTCAGAACGGTCAACCAACGCAGTTTCTTTGCCAATGGCATTGCTTTGCATGTCCTCTCTTTCGGCTCAATCGTCTCGAACCGATCCGTGATTGGGGCGAGCCGCCCCTTCAGCCGCGGCGCTCGGGGATTTCAGGGCAACCAAATCACCCAGGATGTATACGGGAACGGGATCGACGCCACCGGGCAGCAAACGCACCGACGCCGCGTGAACCCCTACAATACGACCCAAGAAAGCCTCGCCGTCGATCGACGAGTCCTTGGGGATCTCCACATACCCGATCGTCTTGGCGTACTCAAGATCAGGCGCCACCAGGCGAAACCGCTTCGGCGTCGTCCCGCCCGCGTAGAGCGAGCTGGTGCGCAGCTCGCCACGCGCGTCAAACCGTTCTTCGCGCATCTCGGGAACACGCGGCAACCGCGTGCGCCCCTCAAGGAATCGCCGACGCGCTGAATCCGTTTCCGCTTCAAGCTGACGCAGCCGCCGGGCGGCGTCGTTCAGCGCCATCAGGTTCGTCAGTTGCTTGATACGCCCCTGGGCGTACTGGCGCGAAATCTCGTCATCCGTCTGTTCCTCGACATGCCGGTATCGCTCGATCAAGGGCCCCAGCATGCGCTGCGCCGCCGGCTTGGACAGCTCCTGCTTCATGGCTGCGTCGATTTCATTGAGTGCCGTGCGATCAACGCTTGATCGCGCAAGATCGGATGCCTCCGAAGCCGTCGGCTCACCACCCACCGGCGAAGGCGCATCTTGGGCGCCGGCTGACGCCGGGGCTCCCGCGGGCTCCGTGTCGCCGGGTTGACGCGCGGCCACCGGTTGTACGTCGGCCACGCCGACTTCCCGCGAGCGATCAAGCCTAAGTCGCTCGTCGGGTATGGGTTCGAGGTAATCCCGGCTGATCCAAAGCGTTGCTTCCGAAGGGGGCACGATCCGCAAGAACCCATCCGGCTCCACGCCGATGATCGAAACGTCCGCCCCACGGGAAAGCATGGTCTGCACCGTGTACTTGCTGCTATTGAGCAACGAGCCCGCCCGAACGCGAACATTGTCTCCGTTGACCACGCCGGTCTTGTTGTCGCCCGTGTCGACGTATTCTCCGGAAATCAGGCTGAACACCCCCTTGGGCGGACTGATTTCGTACCACGCACCCCGCTCGCCGAGGATCGCTACGCGGTCTCCCGCACCGAGCTTGCAAACAGCGTAGTGGTTCATGCTCGGGCCGCTGCGTATGTAGACGTCCTCCCCAATCACCTCCCCCGTCGCAATGACGGGCCTGGGTTGGTCTGCCGGCCCGCCCAGAGCCGCTGCCGGCAACACGCACAGCCAGATCATCCACCGAAGACACCGATGGCACCCGCGAACGCCCGTTGACTCGGACCCATCGCCAAACCGCAAAACACCGGTAGATTGGTACCCGATCCTAGACATGGTAAGCCGTCCTTTGGCCTTCGACTGAAGAGCACTCCTATTGCGCTCCGTTTCGCAGAGCAACCTATCCATCTCACCCCAACTTGTCAATTAGATTCGCCCCTCGGTCAACATCCACTCAACTTCTGCTATAGTCTTCGTCCGCCATGAAATCAACCGCCATGCAACCCATTCGCGTCACCTCCAGAATAACAGCCCATTCAACCGATCCTACCCTGTTTACCAACATCTTGTCGCGAACCAACCGGCCGGCTGTCCTGCAAAGCGCTCGGCTGGGCGCCGCGGGCGCCCGCTATTCCCTATTCGCCCACGACCCAATCGGCGAGGTCGTGACGAGCCGGGACGGCCAACCGGACGTCCTTCGCCGCATCGCCAGGACGATCGGCACACTGCCACCCTTGGAACGAAACCTTGACGCCCCCCCCTTTCCCGGTGGCTGGATCGGGTATTGCTCGTACGAATTCGGCGCAAATATAGAGGCCACCGTGGGAAACCAACGGCGGGATTCGAGAATCCCCCTCGCTCGCTTCATGCTGTACGACACGGCCGCCGCCTTCGACCATGAATTGCGCCGGTGGTGGCTCATCGCGGTTGACTGGCCCCACGGCCTATACCCGCAACGCCCTCCGGCTCAAGACCGCATGGACCGCCTCGCCTCCCTGCTAATCCAAGGGGAAACAGCCCACGCCATCCAACCGGAAGCGCAGCCCGAATCGGAGCCGACCGCCACGCCCGGCCTCGCCCGCGATGCGTACATCGAACGCATCTTGAGAATCAAGAAATACATCGCCGCCGGAGACGTGTATCAGGTCAACCTGACGAACCGATTCCGCGTGCCGACCAGCCAAACGCCCCTTCAAACCTACCAGCGCCTTCGCGAGTTGAGCCCTTCCTCGCACGCGGCGTTCCTCCCCTGGAAGGAAGGGGCCATCATCTCCTCGTCGCCCGAGTTGTTCCTGGCGTTGCGCGGTCGCCATGTCGTGACGCGACCGATCAAGGGCACACGACCCCGTTGCGCCGATCCACGCCTGGATGCCGCCAACCGGCGGGAACTGGCGACCGACCCCAAGGAATCGGCCGAGCTGAATATGATTATCGATCTACTGAGAAACGACCTGGGCCGCGTCTGCGCGTACTCGAGTGTTCAGGTGACCGACCCCGGAACCATCGAACGCCACCCCACGGTATACCATCGTGCCGCCACCATCGAAGGCGTGCTGCAAGAGGGCCGATCCTGGCACGACTTGTTGCAGGCCACCTTTCCCGGAGGATCCGTCACGGGCGCCCCCAAGATTCGCGCGATGCAGATCATCAACGAGCTTGAGCCAACGCCCCGCGGCGTCTATTGTGGCTCGATCGGATGGATCGGATTGGACGGCTCGATGGAGTTGAACGTGGCGATCAGAACCATGCTCCAAGCCGACGGCATGGCGGACATTTACGCCGGAGGCGCTATCGTCGCCGACAGCCAACCCGACGCGGAATGCGCGGAAGTATCCGCCAAGGCGGCCGCCATGTTGCGTGCCGTGGACGTGTCCGCGGCCGCGTTGGGCGTGCAGCCCGCCGGCACGACCGGGCGGTAGGGAACAGCATGAATTGCATGGTCTATTTCAATGGTGAGATCGTCCCCGAAGCCGAGGCCGGCGTGCGCATCGACGACGGCGGCTGGCTGCATGGCGCGGGGCTCTTCGAGACGATGGTCGCCCAAGGTGGGCACCCGTTCCGCTACGAACAGCACATCCGCCGGCTGATGAATTCCGCCGCCAAACTCCTCCGCCCGATCGATCGAACGGATCTTCCCGCACCAAGTGACATCGAATCGCTGCTCCGACGCAACGAACTCGCCGACGCCCGCTTGCGCCTCACCGTGACCGCCGGATCGATGCGCAGCGGAGACGATACGGCGGACGCCCTAACGGTCTGCGTCACCGCCTTCCCGCTGGCGACCTACGCCGCGGAGCTTTACGAGAAAGGCGTCCGCGTCATCGTAACGGATTCTCGCGTCTCAACGTCCGATCCCCTGGCCGGCCACAAGACGACCTGCTACCTGCCCCGACTGCTCGCCCTGCGGGAAGCGCGAGCCGCCCGGTGTTTCGAGGCGATCTGGTTCACGACGCAGGCCCGGCTCGCGGAGGGTTCGATCAGCAATGTGTTTCTGGTCCGCGGCGATGCTCTGCGTACGCCGCCGCTGGACACGCCCGTCTTACCCGGCATCGCCCGGCACACCGTCATCGAGCTGGCCAGGCAAAACGGACTGACCGTCGAGCAATCGCCACTGACAATAGATGATTTGCTCGAAGCCGACGAGGTGTTCCTGACCAACGTCATGATGAAGGTGCTCCCTGTGGTAACGATCGAGAAGCATAAGATCGGCGATGAACAAGTCGGCGCGCACACCAAGACGTTGGCCTGGGCCTTCGAGGAATTGATAAGGGAAGAATGTGGCCAGGACGCAACGTAAGACACGAAACCCTCATTCCACGGTGCTCGACGTCGCGCACGCCTTGGACCAACTCGCGCCGCCGGAGCTGGCGCAAGGGTGGGATAACGTCGGCTTGATCGCCGGCGACCGGTCCGCGCCGGTACGCCGTATCCTGCTGTGCATCGACCTTACCCCCGAAGTCGTGGATGAGGCGTCCGGCGTAGACTTCGTGATGGCGTACCATCCGCCGATCTTCAAGCCGATCTCACGCCTGGTGACGCCGGGCCCGGATATGGACGCGGTCGTCCACCACTGCATTCGAAACGGCATCGCCTTGTACTCGATGCACACCGCGCTCGACGCCGCCGACGGCGGCACCAACGACGTCCTGGCCGACCTGTGCGGCATCAAAAACCCCCAACCGCTCGAAACCACGGACGCCCCCGGACCGCCCCAGGCGAAAATCGTCGTCTTCGTGCCACCAGGCGACACAGAAAAGGTGGCCGACGCCATGTTCGACGCCGGCGCGGGGCACATCGGACAGTACAGCCGGTGCAGCTATCGCTTGCGGGGAACGGGGTCGTTTTTCGGAGGCGCGCAGACACAGCCGACCGTGGGCCGTGCGAACCGGTTCGAACGGATTGACGAGGTGCGGCTGGAAACCATCGTCGACCGGCGCGACGTTGCCGGCGTGGTGGCGGCCATGCGCGCGGTACATCCCTACGACGAAGCCGCATTCGACATTTACCCCCTGAACCGAGAACCGGTCCGCGGCATCGGGCGTGTTGGGAATCTTGCCAAGCCGACAACACTCGGCCGGCTCGCCCGAAAACTGAAGCGCGCGACCGACGCACCGGGCGTTCTGGTTGTAGGCCGGAAGGATCGAACGCTCAGCAGGGCCGTCATCGTCGCCGGCGCTGCCGGAAGCCTGCCCTTTCAAATCCCCTTGAACGCGTCGGACGTCATCGTCACTGGCGAAATCCGCCACCACGACGCGCTGTCCATCCTGCGCCGCGGCGCGTGCGCGATCGCCCTGGGACATGCTTCCAGCGAACGGCCCGTGCTCGAAACGCTCGCCTCGCGATTGCAAACCCTGCTACCCAACGCACGGATCGAATCCAGCCAGGTAGATGCCGAACCCTTGACCCCCCTATAACCCCCCGACCCGGAGCGTATTCACTTGCCGCTGAGCGGTGTCCAAAGCCGATCGATGCAGCAACGCCCCTCAGCCAAGGGCGTAAAGCCCGCGCAGCCTTGCGAGGAGGCAACCACCGGGACGCGAAAGACGCAAGCGATCCTATCGCCTAGGATTCGGGCTTGAGCGTCGTTGAATGCTGATTCGTTCCCGTTTGATACCGGATCGAACCAGCGAGCCGATCGCGTCGGCCAAGACCTCATCGGACACGCCGGCCGGCGCGACCACCACCAGCGTTCCCATCGAACCCTTGGCTGCGGCCAGCATCGCGCCGATCCGTTTGATGGAAATGGGCGCCCCCTCGAATAGGAACCTAGCTGAGGCATCGACCGTGATCGTGACGGGACGTGCGGCCGCACCGATAAGAAGTGTACAGCGGGTCTTCAGCGGCGGGATGCGGTCGGCATTCGCGACGACCCACAGCGCCTCGTTATTGGACGTATGCAACGCGCCGACGGCCATCAGCGCGGTATCAAAATCCACCACGCACAGCACCGTCCCTTCCAGGTCAGCCCCCAAAGAACCGCCGCCCAGAGCCCGTGATCCGGCGAAGACCCACGCAACGTCCTCAACGGGTTTGCCGTTGGAAGCGTGCAGCAACCAGCGTTCGACCGGCACGGTCGTCAAGCCCTCTTTGCCGCGAAATCGAACGCGAACACTCAATCGCTGCCCTTCGGGCGGCAACATTCTTTGCAACCGCTCGTCAAACCGAGCGGGTTTTCCCGACTCCAATCCGATCAGCCCCAAGGCCTGATAGATATGCGTGGCCGAGGCCTTGACCACCAGAATGCTCTCATGCTCTTTGGTCCCGGGCGTGCACGCGATCAGCTCCAACGGTCCCTTGCGCAACACCACCGCGGCGTCCACTTCCACGCGATGCGCATCCCAATCGATGCGCACACCTCGGGCAAACGGTTTGACATTCCCCGGCTTGCCTGCGGAAGGCCTGGTACGAGCATGGGGACCGGAAAGGCCGCAAGTCGCCGCGCCAAGGATCAACCAGACCGCCGGTGCCGACCAGCGCCGACCACATCCTAGGACCACCGACCTACGGCAACCGCCTCGCGGGACAAGACGGGGACTGGGGGCCAAGCTACAACAACTGCTGCGTCGTATGGCACGCCGCCAACGCATCAGCCCTTCGAGAAGCCAGGAAAGGCCAACTCCTCTTGCTCGCTGTGGATGAGAATCTTGGGCTTGATCAGAATGAGCAGGGTCTGCTCATCCTTGACCGTCGATCGGGATGAATAGGCCCGCTTGAGGATCGGGATTTTCGACAAGATCGGCACACCGGCTTCGACTTCCGTCTCGCTGGCCAGCTTTTGCCCGCCGATCAGCAGCGTCCCGCCATCCGGAACGGAAACCATCGTCTGAATCCGCTGAGCCGATAGCGTGGGCAGTTGGACGAACGCCGCCAACGCCCCGGTGCCGCCACTAAAGGCAAAGGTTTGCAAGTCAAGCAAGCGCGTGATTCCCGGAGCGAGCAAGAGCATCACGTAGCGCCGGTCGATGGTCACCGTACCGCGAACGAACAAGCTCGCCCCGGCATCGATCACCTGCGTCACCGGCGCCTGGGCCACAGCCCCTTGCGCCACGACCGGGTTGAGCTGGCTCACAAAGTTCTGCTGAATCGTCACCGCCACCCACGCCGAACCGCCGTTGAACACGACCAGCCGCGGGGCGGTCAACACGGTCGTGCGAGAATCCGCCTGGGTCGCCCGAAGCATGAAATCGACCTGAATGTTGTCCAGAAACGATCCCATGATGCTCAGCGCAGGACCGATCGTCTGCCCCGCGAAGCTGCCCGGGATGTCGCTGGGGAGGTTCGCGGGATTCGTAAAGTCCGTCACGCTGCTGAGAATCGGAACCGGCGTGCCGCGGCGTCCCCCGCTATTGGTCCGTGGCGGAATAAAAGCCGTCTGCCCGAACGGCTGGTTGATCGCCGGGCCGGCCGTCAAGGGCGCGCCCAATCCAACGGGCGTCGCCGGCGTGAAACCCAACTGCGAAAACGTTCGAGGCAACAGCAACCGATTGCCCAACACCGGATCGGTCGCGACCGAACCGCCGCCCTCGTCCACAAAATCAAAACCCGCATTGCCCCCATTCAGAACGACATCCAGATCCATACCCAGCTCTTCGAGGTAGTGGCTGGAAACCGTCAGGAAGATGGCCTCAACGGAAATCTGGATCGCCCGTTGCTCACGGAGCTTGTCGAGCAGACCGCCGATTTGGCGTTGGGCGGCCGAGTTCTGCGTGACCACCAGTTGCTGGTTGATCTCGCGGATCGAGCCGATCGAGCCGCCTCGTTCGCGCCAGCTATCCGGGGCGACGGTATCGCGAATCAGCTCGATCAGTTGGCTGATCTTGTCGCGAACGGCCGGGTCTTCCTCGGGCTCATCGTTGTCGTCGTCGCCGTGCTGCCAGTCGAGCCGATTGGGTTCCTGAGCCGGGCTCGCGACGGCCGGTTGCACATTCCGCAAGTCCGGAGCCGGCGCACCGTTGTAGGTAGGAATGTCCATAAGCAAGTCGCTAATGGGATAGACCGCGGGGTAGGTCTTGGAATCCAAGGTGCGTTGGGTAGCTACCGTGACGGCCCCGTCGGCGATATCGAAGCCCAGGTCCGCCGTGCCCGCGCCGGCCTGACTGAGAATCTCCGTCAGTGCTTTGCGCATGGAAATCTGATTGGGCAGGTGCAAATCAATGGGTACGTCCGCTTGAACGCCGGCGGTTTCCAGGTCGTGCCAATTAACGATGATGTTGACCTGGTGGGCATCGGCCAGGTACTCCACGACCTGCCGCAAGGGGTCGCCCCGGAAATCGACGTCGATGGGCTGATCCAGCGCCCCGAGCAGAAGGCTGTTCCGGTTGGTTTCGCCGGGCTTGGCCCGAAGAGGACGGGACGTTCGCTCGATCCAGTCGTCGGGATAGTTGATATCCTCCCACCACGGAATCTTCGCCTCCTCCACATCCAGCAAGGCTCCGAGCGATTGATCGTAGAACTTGTCGCGCATTTTTCGCTGGCGACGATAGGTGTACTCGTCTTCGATCTGGTCGAGCATCCACCGGGCCGGCATGTACTTCGAATCCACCACGCTGACCTGTCGCAGCACGTTCATCGCCTTGACGTACTCCCCGTCCTTGCGGTGCTGAACGGCTTGTGCCATGAGCTGATCGACCTGCCGCGCCCGCCGTTCCTCGATCTCGCGCAGCTTGCGGCTGCGCTGTTTTTCGATGGACTGGCGCACCTCAGCGACTTTGCGTTCGTTGTAGGTCCGCTCGGCGGCCGACACGTGCTGTTCGAGCGCTACGACCTCGCTTCTGAGGTTTTCATACTTGACCAGAGGCTCGGCAAACTGGCGACCCGATTCCACGATCTGCCGCGCGCGAATCAGCACCTGACGGGCATCGTCAAACCGCTCCGCCGCTACGTCCTGAAGAATGATGCGTTCGGCGTCGCGGTATTGCGTGACGGTCCGCTGCCAATTGATGGCCGCCTCGCGCTTCATTTCGTCCGCCAAGGACGTTGCCGCCGCCCCCAGGTTGCGCTCGCGAAACTGACGAATCCGCTGGATCCCTGCGACGGCTTCGGGATAACCGGGAACAGCCATCAGAGCAGACTCGTACGCCTGCTCGGCAGCGTCGTACTGACCGCTGCGTACCAGGGTATCGCCTCGGGTGGTCTGGCGCTTCGCCTCAGCGGTGCCGCCGGCGCCCTGGGGGCTTTTTTTGTGGCCTTGGGGCTCATGGGACGGCTCGGCCCGTTGTGGCTCGGCACCACCGGACCCCGCTGAGCGATTGAGTTCGCGCAGACGCGATTGAGCCACCGTCCGGATGTCTTTCGGTGTGTATTCATTCGCCAGCACCGTCTGGAGCAGCTCGCGTGCACGGTCCAGCGCGCCGTCCTCGGAAGCCGTTTCCGCATCCTCGAGGTCGCGCAGCGCCTTGTCCTCCATCGTGATCGCTACTTGGATGCGATTCAGATATTCGTCACGCCGCGCCTGATCGGCCGCGGCCAGCTTGGATCGATCGAGCGATGTCAACGCCTCCTGGGCGGCCAGGTACTCGCCCTGCTCGAAAAGCGTAATCGCCCGAGCCAGCGCGTCGGAATCGTCACCAGCAAGGGCCGGTGCGACGAAAACCATCGAGCCCAGCACAACTCCCATGCTGGCCAGCCCTGTGAAAAACCTTGAAATCAACAAGGGATGATCCTCCTCGCTCTTTTTTGGCGATCACTCGAAGCATCGGCGGGGCCGGAAAGAACCTAAGCCCATTCCAGTGTCTTAGGCCGACATACACGCGTCGTAACGCACCGCGCAATAATCCGCTCGGCGGAAAGCGTTTCCCCAGGTAGCCAGGCGCCTGCCAGCCCCTGGGCCGGAGATTCTAGGGGGTGGTCCGTATGCCCGCAAGCCCGAATCCGACACTCCCGTACCAACCGACCACGTACTGAACAACCCGCCCCGCAGCCGCCCATGAGATACACAACCTGAAGCCCTAAACCCGCCAATCCACTCATATCCCAGTTTGGGCGTCACCGACCTTCTATCGGCGCCCTAAAGACCCGCGCCGCATTGAAAGACTTCCCGGGATTACTCTTGTCCAACGGGACAAAACGTTCGTGCAGGTGGCCATCCGCATCCACGAAAACCACCGAGCAAACCTCCGAAGGCTTCTCCAAGACCACGCTGCCCCGTCCGCCCCGTTTGCGATTGCGGTACATCCGCTCGTGGTCGATATCCACAACCGTCACGCCCGCATCAAACGTAATCAGCGGGCTTTCCACCTCGCCTAAGGTCGTCTGCGAGGGAACGTCGTGGCGTTTTCGCGTGAAAACCCGCGCGCCGGGTCTGAATTTCGGCTTGGCTTTGACCCACTGACCTTCGAACCATTGGTACACCTCCACGGTCACCACGTTGTCGCGCTTAGAAGAACCCGTAGCGTAGTAATACGTTGCAGGCTCAAAGGTTACGGGGCCAGAAGGCTCGGACCAGTCCCCCTTTATAAATACCGTCTTCGCCATCAAAGGATCGCTGAACATGCTGGGTTGACCGGCCAAGCGGTTGTACAGAATCGGCCGAACGCGGTACTGATACGTTCGCCCGGGCTGAATGCTCTGAGGCCGCGCATCGTGGACCCACATCTGCTGGGTGGGCAGTTTTTCCTTTTCCGCGAGCTGGGCGGTCGACTTGGTCCCGACCGGCACACAAATCCCTCTCTTGATGTCCGGAATCAATCTCCGGTCCGCATCCAACATGATTTGATTGGCCCGGTTTTTTTGGAATCGGCTGGCCGCCTTGTGCTGCTTGACCTCCAATGCGGCGTTGTACGCCCGGGTGGCCTCATCGAGTTCGCACGTCTTTTTCGCGTTTTCAAGAAACGCTTTGGCCTCCTCCAGCATGGCTTTGGGAGTGGCCTCCTCCTGGAAGGATGTACCGGTGGACACAGGCTCCGCTTCACCGTATCGATCCTCCGGCGGCTCCGGTGGATCGTTGGGGAACAGGTACTGCATGTCCTGAAGGAGCACATCGTGGCGCGAGGTGATCACGGGAACATCCCAGGGATCACCGTCGCGGATTTCCGGCATCATCGACCGCATGAAATCGAGCTGGGTTTGCAACCCCCGAAGCGACTCGTAGTACCGCGCAACCTTCGCAAAGTCCTTCTTTTCGCAAATGAGCTCACCCTCGTCTTCGGTGAGCACGACCTTGGGAACGGTACCCAGATCGGATGCGGGCCACGGTGACACGGAAACCCAGTCGTCGTCAGACCAGCTCCCGTCGAGCCGCTGCATCCGCCGCTGTAACTCCAAGGGGCCCAAGACCACGTCAGCCAGCTTGCGGCCATACTCCAACTGCTGCTTCTCACGCTGCTTGCGCACCTCGAAAATCGTGCTGACGGTGGCCCAATCCGCCTGAACGAAATGGCCGCCGTTCGGGCCGTCCGGATCGATGAGCAGGCTGCTGCGCCCCGCGATCACGATCGGCTTGGCCACCGGTATGACCTCGACAAGCCGCCGATCCTGTGTCGTTTTGGCGGCCTTGTCGATGATGGGCACGGGCGGGCCCATCGGAACCACCAAGGGCAAATCCAGCGGGACGCCCGCATGGCTCAAGGCATCGATTTGAACCATGAAATCATCGTACAGCGGTTCGACGGTCTCGTTGGGCGGCTGAGCAGACCTGAGGCGCTGCCGCACGAGCTCGGCTTTCTCCAGTACTTTCTGGTCAATGTCCCCGGGGCGCACCATCCCTGATGCCACTTCGATCTTGTTGGGTGAGCTCACCAGGTAGATCGCCACGGCGCCCAGCAGCACCGCGCCCACCACGCCCAGCACAACCTTTTCGATGTGCCGTTCCACCGGACCGACCAGTTGCTTGGCCATCGTTATTGGTCCCCCCCAAGTGATCCGGTTTGAGCCATCGCCGGCCCACACGCATCGGCAAGGCCGCGCTGCCACCGACGGAACAACACAAGGTACATGCGGTTAGCCCTCTTCCTCTTGGCTACGATCCGGACACACGATGTGGTCGTACTCGTCGCACACTTCTTGAGGCATCCATTTATGAAACACGCTGGGGAGCATGATCGTCTCAAAATCCAATACGACGTTTACGGTCGGCTCGGAGCCGTAAATCTTGCCCACAATGTATCGATTGGGAGGCACGGCCGTATACGCCACCCGAAGCAGCGTATGAAACCGATCCTTGCAAATCCGGTCCACCAGCTTGAGGATGTCCCGCTCGTCCATGACCAGCTTGAGCGTAAACTGAAGCACGTCGTAGGTCGGACCCGACTGCGAGTTGGTAAAGACGGTGTTGCGGGTGGCGCAAGGTAGCGCCTCCTCGTAGCCGCCCGGAGGCGCACCCACAAAATAATCATCGTCGTCCAAAATGAATCCACTCGACACCCGGACGGAGATAATCTCCTTGACGGGCATGATCCCCACCCAGCGCAAGCCGCCACCGGCGACGGACGCATCTCCGGCCTCCTCGTTGACCGCATTGATCGCTTCCACTACATCTTTTTGAATCCAGTATTGCACGTGCGCCCACCAGACGTCGCTCATCAGCGGCGGCTCCAGTGATTTCGTGTTCGCCATCCAAGGACTGAACTGAAGGCTTACCGATGGACCCGCCTGGGTTCCGGTGCGCGTCTTTTTGGTCGATTTGAGCGTTGCGTAGCAGTTCATCGTCAACGCCTTCTGAATGTGCGCCCGCACCTCAGCACTGTCCTTCGCGCCCGATCTGGTCAACACGCCGGCCGGCGTATAGGCCGGGCCACTCGGAGCGGGCGCATCCGCGGTCGCCCCCTCGTCGAGACCTTGCGGGTTCGCCCGCAGAATCTCCCGTTCGATACGCTCGGCCATCAGATTGATGTCGCTGGCCGTTGCCGGCGTGCCCCAACGCAACGAATCCATAAGCTCCGCCATGGCTTCGTTGTAGCGCACCATGAATCGAAAACGGGCGTCATTGTCGCCGTTCGGAAAGACGCCTTCAACCAAGGGCTCATAACCGTAGAGCTTCTCGGCCTCTTGGAGTACGCGCTGGCTGTCGTCGAGCATAATGCCGATGTTCTTCGACTTGGCGTCGATGATCCTGGCATTGACGGGCTTGGTGGCAAGACGATCCAAGGCCGTGTAAACACCCTTGGCTTTCCCCAACTCCGCAAGCACCTTCGGCTGAGCACGCAACCCGGTCACCGCCAACGCGATACCGCCCAGCGCGCCGACCGCACAGACGATGTAGAACAAATGTCGCTTCAAAAAGTTCACTAGGCGCTGCTCCCGGGCTTCGACCTATGCGACCATCCGGCGTCCTGCCGCCATGAGCGCGGTTGCCTGGCTCCGCATTCCATTTCCTGCCCTAGCAGCCGAGTCACCCTAACCATCCTCCCGGCCACCGCCATCCTGACCTCCGTCACGTTCCGGCTCCATGAAATCCTCGCAGATCACGTCGATCCAAATCTCGAATCGCCAATCCTGTCCCAGCGGCTCATTGGTCAAAGGGTCTTGCTTGAAATAATCCTTAGCCACCCCCGCCGGTCGCTTGGCGGAGCCCGTTCGGCCCCGGATCATTTCCCCCGAACTGTACCAATCCGGGATTCCGCCGGGCACGGGTTCCTCGGGATCGTACCGGCCGCCGTACACGATGTTGGCCCGATCGATGTAGAACCCTTGCCCCGCGCGCCGGCCGTTTTTGATGAGGTTGGCCAGCAGCGTGTCTCCCACGAAATTCCGCCCCTCGTGGTGAGGCGTGGTACACAGCAGCCTGATCTTGAAACCCGGGGTTTCGGCCTCGGGGTCGTTGATCGGCTCGGCGGCACTGATCAGCGCATCAGGCCAAATCGCTTCATTGACATCCTGAGCATATTGAATGTCGATGGTTTCGATGAACAACTGCTCTCGCCGGCCCCGCTCCAGCCCCAGACTCGCCACGGCCTCGGTATACGCCACCGGATCCTCGGCCTCGCCAAGGGGGCCCGGCGCCCGAGGGACCGAATCGTGGATCACGCTCAGAATCCGTGGCACCATGGCCTTGTTGCTCTGAACTCGGATAAGCTCCTCGGTTCGCGCCCGCTCCTCCTCCCCTTTTCCTGCCAACGACGCCAATTCCTTCTTGAGCGATTCCCCCGCCTGGAGAATGGTGACCGCTTTCTCGCGCGGCGCCAGACCGGAAGACGGGCCGTTTTCAATCAGCCGCGCCGCATTCGCCTTCGATACCTGAACGGCGTCGGCCTGCCCGCCGCTTGCGGCCAGCGCATTCAGATCAGCCGACTGCCGAAACCAGATCGACCCACCGGCCAACACGAGACACGCGGCCGCTGCGGCAAACGCCGGCTTCTTCTTGCGCCAGACGATCTGCTTGGCGATTTCCGTGGGAAGCAGGTTGCTGGTCACCTTCCCGCGGTCCAGCCCCTGAAGTGCCAATCCGTAGGCACCCCACAAGCTCAGCGAATGCTCCGAGGCCGACCCACCGGGCAAACCGGACGATACGCCGCTGAACTTCTCGGGACACACGACGTCGAGTCCGAGGTTCTGCTGCAGGTATTTCTTCAGCCCGGGGAGCTTGAATGCGTTGCCCACGGCAAAGACCCTGGTGATCGAGGCGTCGCGGTGCGTGGAGGAATAAAAACCGATCGATCTTTGCAGCTCTTGCACCAGGTCGGCGAACACGGGACGCATCGCCTGGAAAATCTGCCGGCGGTACTTGCTCGTCTCCGCAGAACGCTTGAGATGCTCCGCCTTCGAAAAAGAAAGCTTGAACGATTTGACGAGCGCGTCGGTGCAACTGTTGCCGCCTTTTTGGATCGTGCGCGTCCAGAAGCTGTCGGACGTGGCGATGATCAGATCGGTGTTGTCCGCACCGATGTCAAGAACAATCGTGGTCTCGTCGCCAAGCCCGCCGTCATACACGACGGCGTTGTACACCGCCAACGGCGTCGGCTGAACCGCCACCGGCTCGATCGAAGCCTGCTCAAAGTGGAGCAGATGCTCACGAATCAATTCCCGCTTCATGGCGAAAATCCCGACCTCCAGATCGGGGGCGTCCTCCTGCTGGAACGTCTGATAATCCCAAATCACCTCGTCCATATCGAAGGGAATCTGCTGATCCGCTTCGTAGCGAACGATGTCCGGTATTTTCTTCGGCGCCACCGGCGGGAGTTTGGTGAACCGCGCAAGGGTCTGTTGCCCTGGGACGCTGATCACCACGTCATCTTTGGAAATGTCGTTGCGGGAAAGGAACTTTTCCAACGCCTCGCCGATCAGCTCGTGCCGATCGGCGTCCGGCTGAGAGAGGATCTTGCTGTGTTCGATGTACTCGGCCGCAACCAATTCCACAGCATTGTCCGCACCGGGACGGAGCTTGACCGCCGTCAACGCGCATCGACCGATGTCGATCCCCCATACTGCCCGTACGATTGCCATGAAAACGACTCTCCGGTCTTTCCCCGGTCTTTCCGTGGGGCGTGGCCTTCCCGTTCGGCGCCGGCGTCCGGCCGGTTGCCATCCCGGCCGGCGGCCCACCTAGCTCAATCCGGCAGCTTGCCAATCGGCCCGTCCACGCGATACATTCCCATCATGCCCGGGAAGTATCTGATTACAACGCTCGGCTGTAAAGTCAACCAATACGAAACCCAGCAGATTCGCGAACTGCTCGAGTCGCTCGGGTTCGAGCCGGCCACCGGGAAGGAACTACCCGATGTCGCCGTGGTCAACACCTGCGCGGTTACCGCTACGGCATCACGCAAGAGCCGCCAGGCCCTGCGCAAACTCGGCAGGAGCGACATCCGCCTCGTCGCCGCGGTCGGATGCGCCGTCGGCGAAGATGCCGAGCGGTTGCGCCGCTGCATGGGCGTCGATCTGGTGATCGATCACAACGCAGACATTCGCGAAACCCTGCGCGCAGCCATCATCAAGGACTCAAAGCTTGCTCCTGCGACTGCCGAAACAGGCGACACCAACGCGTTCGGCATGGAGCCGCACCGTGCATCCGCTTGCCCAACCCCCACAACAAACCAGCCTTTCGCAACGAAAAGGCAAGGAGCAACAGGAAGGAATGAAGTATGGATGAATCCGGGTTCTTCCGGAACCACTTCCGCAGTCGCGAGGGCCGACACTTCTTCCGGCACCCGTATTCTTCCGACCCCGCTGCCGATTGTCAAGCGCGACGACGATTCGATCGGGCGTATCGAATCCTTCACCAGCCGTAAGCGGGCCTTCCTAAAAATCCAAGATGGCTGTGACGCCTACTGCACCTATTGCATCATCCCGCGACTCCGCCCGACACTGCGGTCCAAGCCCATCGACGCCGTCGTAACCGAAGCCCGCAAGCTCGTACAACATGGCCACAAGGAAATCATCCTCACCGGTATCTTCCTGGGGGCCTACGGGCGCGAAACCGCCCTGCGCAAGCGGTTTGACCGGCGGGTTTCGCCGTTGGCGAGGCTCATCGAGGCCCTTTCCGCCGTGGCCGGTCTTGAGCGGCTCCGGCTTTCCAGCCTTGAGCCGGGGGACGTGGATCAGGCACTGCTGACCGCCATGGCGACCAACGGCGCGTGCGTACCACACCTGCATCTCCCGCTTCAATCGGGAAGCGAGGCGATCTTGCGGCGCATGAACCGGCAATACACGCGGCAGGAGTTCCTGGTGATGATCGACCGGGTACGGACGACGCTGGATCGACCGGCTATCTCCACGGATGTCATCGCAGGCTTCCCCGGAGAGACGGAACGCGATTTTCAACAAACGCTCGACGTGGTCCGCGCCGCGCAATGCGTCAAAGTGCACGCCTTTCCTTTCTCGCCACGCGACAAGACCGCCGCCGCCCGTTGGCAGCAGGATTTTGTGGCGCCGGAGGTCATTAAGGATCGCTTGGCCACACTGACGGCCTTGGAGCGCGAGACTTCGCTTGCGTTTCGCCGATCGCTGCTGGGCGCGACGGAACGAGTGATCATCGAGAAACACATGCCCCCAAGCATCTTTGATGTGACATCGACGACGCTTTATCGCGGGCGCTGCGATCGATACTTTGAGATTCACTTTGAGGCCGACGAGACCGGGCCTGGAGAAATGGTTACCGTCCGCATCGACCGCGTTTCGCCGACGCGAACCCACGGCACGGCCGTCATCCCCACCCCCGCCACCCATCCGCTCACGGTGCTACAGGGGTAGGAAGATTGAAGATTCGGAACTGAGGAAACGTCCGATCACGCGATCCATCCGAACCGCGCCTGTCAGGAAGCGTCCCGACGGCGCCTTCGCATTTCGCGCCCACCTTTCCTTCGTCTGGGGGCCTTCGTACTTTGGTGGTAAAAACTCCGTGCGGACGTCGCGGACTCCGCCCGACCCGCCGTAGCCGTCGCATAGTGACTTCATTCCCGCCGGCGTTGATGCTACGATAGGTGGACGCGTGTCGGAGCGGCTGCGTTCTTCGTGTTGCGGTCGTCGGACGCTGTCCGCGAGGCGGTGCGGGCCCAAGCCCACGGCTCAGGTGGTGGTGGGCTGATGCCCCACGATTCGGATAGTCGCGGGCCCAAGCCCGCGGTAGCGGGTCATGGCCCGATTCGGTTCCGCAATGATGATAGATAAAGGGGGGGAAATGAGGATGAGATTCGTACAACAGACGTTCGCGGCAGGTCTCGTGGTCGCTCTTGCGGCCGGTCCAAGCCTGGCTTCGGTCGGCCCGTTTGCCATACCTGTGGACGAATTGTCATCGACTGTAACCGTCGAGATTTGCATTCCGGGCGGATGCGGCAGCGACATCTCCGCGGTGAGCGGATTCTACGTCGTCGGCTTGGACAACGGCATTACCCCGTCGACGATCGAGCTGCATGATTTCGATCTGAGCCTTACCGACACGATCAACATCAACATCAGCGTTTTCCTGGGCTCACTCGACGTCGTCGGTGAAAACTTACGGTTCTTCTACGCTCAGCCGGGCGTGCCGCTCGGACCCGCCCCGATTGAGGCGGATTCGTTCTTGTTCGTCGGCGCCCCGACCAACGCCGAAGGCCTGGTCACCTACAACGCGATGGGGACGGTGTGTGCCGCGCTCTCGTCATCGGGATTGCCCTGCGCCGACACACGCGATCTGGCCCAGTTGGGGACGCAAAGCAGCGATCTGGCGGGCACAATCGTGGTTGTCGACGGCGTGGCGACCCTCACCGCCGATCTGAACTTCCTGGTCCCCCTGGACCCGAACAACCCCGCCCTCGGCACGCTTTCGGTGGTGGGCACCATCACGGGCAGCGCGTCCGTACCGGAACCCGCGCCGATCCCTGCCGTCTCCGCTTGGGGTGTCGCGGTCATGACCCTCCTGGCAGCGGCGATGGGAACCATCGCATTCCGCGCACGTTTCCTAATGATCAACCATGGACGCAGCACCATGCCGGACGCCGCTTAGAATCGCAGGTCGCACATTCCGGACCGCGGGCTTGAGCCTGTGCGGCCGTCCTTCAGCAGCCTCCGCGTCGGCCGATCCGTCGCCGGCGTCAAGATCCGGCAAGGCTGATTCAGCGGCCGATCGCCGCCGGCCAGCGTCCCATCCGTTCAACGCACGGTGCAACGCGCGCATGCGACCGCAAAAGCCAACCTGACGTGCACATGGTGGTGGACTGGAGCCAGCGAGACTCGAACTCGCGACCTTCTGCATGCCATGCAGACGCGCTCCCAACTGCGCCATGGCCCCCAGTTGGACGGCATTATGACCAAAATCCTGCCGGTTGCAAGACTGGCTTCGGGCGGATGCCTGCCAAGGACAAGCGAGGCACTGGGCGCGCTATCCTCCGCGGCCGTCCAACCCCACCCAGCCGCTACACATCGCTCACAGCATCAATAACGGCGACCCACCCCGCTCGTCGCCGCCCGAACCAACTCGCGGCAAGCCTCTCGTGTGCAGCGGGAAAACGGAACCGTCCGATATTAATAGGGCGTGGCGGACCCCACGCGTAAGGACCATCGCGAGAGAAAAAGGCTTGGTACAAGAAGGTTGAGCCTCTACAATGCCCGAGGAGGAAACGGAAAGGCCACCCCCTGCCGGGCATCGGTTTTCCGTCTTGAACCCCTGTTGATGGTCCCGATTGTTCTCGCTGTCCGTACCTTAAGAGGATCAGGCCTATGCTACTCGCGGAGAAAACGCCACCGAGGATCGAGCAGCCCGCGCCGCTGGTGAAGCGTTTTCTCGATTACCTGTTTATCGAGTGTGGCCTGGCCGGCGAGACCATTACCGCTTACCAACGCGACCTCAGAGAGTTCTGGGCGCATCTCGTCGAAGCGGACGTCGAGCCTGGTGAAGTCTCCGCCGACGACATGCGGCAGCACTTGATCCGGTTGAGTGGTCGCGGGCTGGCGGTGTCGAGCATCGTGCGCCACTTCGCCTCGATCAAGATGTTTCTTCGCTTCCTGTTCAATGAACGCATTCTGCGGCGTGATGTGGCTTCCTTGCTGGAGTCGCCCAAGCGGTGGCGAACGCTTCCGAACACGGTCCGCTATCCGCAGGTCAAAGCCTTACTCGAAGCGCCGCAAGAACATATGGAGTTTTACCTCCGCGATCGCGCCTTGTTGGAATTGCTCTACGCGACCGGAATGCGCGTCAGTGAGGTGGTCGGCCTGACGTTGCCCAAAATGAACCTGACATTGGGCTACATCCGCTGCCTGGGCAAGGGCAGCAAGGAACGGCTGATTCCCGTGGGTCGGTTTGCCATCGACGCCACGGAGGACTACATCGAAAACCTCCGGTCCAAGCTGCTCGGCGATCGCCACAGCGAAGCGCTCTTCCTGTCGCGCACGGGTCGCCCGTTGGACCGCAGTAACATCTGGCGTCTGGTGCGCAAGTACGCCAGGCTCGCCGGCATCGAAGAACCGCTATCCCCGCATACGCTTCGCCATTGCTTTGCGACGCACCTGCTCGCGGGCGGCGCGGACCTGCGCATCGTTCAGGAATTACTCGGCCACGCGAACGTGACGACCACGCAAATCTACACGCATGTGGACGAGGCGCAGCTCAAGCACGTGCACACGAAATTTCACCCGCGGCTCTGACCTGACGGAAAACGAAACCGGCAAGCCGCACCAACAGCCCCCAACCTTTTAGTGACTCGAAATTGGCACTATTCAGGCAAGGCGGCCGAGCGATTCCCCGCCGAACCGGGAAGTTCGGCCTGCGCGGACGTCCGCGACGGCGACGACCGCCGCGTTATCGATCAAACGTGCCCGTCAGTTCACCCTGCGCAAGCACCCGCCCGCCCATCGCGGCCACCAGTTGGTCGGCGCTCAGACCGGATGCCACGTTCAGCGCCGTACGCAGCGCGAACAGACGAAACCGATAGGTGTGCGGTCCATCACTTCGAGGCGGCGCGGGACCGCCGTAGCCCAACCGCCCGAATCCGTTTTGACCTTGCAGCGCGCCGGCAATCTCGCCGGGTTCGGCTTGATGGGCGACGTCTTCCGGAAGTGATGTCGTCGTGGCCGGAATCTTGTAGAGCACCCAGTGTACAAAAGGCGACGTGCCCGGGGCGTCGGGATCGTCCATGATCAGCGCAAGCTCGGCGGTGCCGGTCGGCAGACCGCCAAACGCCAACGCCGGCGAAACATTGGCACCCTCGGCCGTAAACCTGGTCGGAATGGGAGCACCTGCGGCAAATGCCGGGCTGCTCACCCGAACCGTTGACGCCGCCGCTTGAGGCGCAGCGTCGGCATTCGAATCCTGACGCTTGTCGGACGGTGAACACCCCAACCCGCCCCACAAGAGCCCGCACAGCGCAATACCAATCCCATAAGGCCGCATGATCGCACCCTCCCCCGGCAAGAAGCCGGGTAACCTGAGGGTACTTAGGGACCGAATCGCATGCAAGCAGGCCGGCGAGGGCGTTCGTAGCGGCGTGCCGGGTCCAACGGTCAGCCCGGCACGCGCGGCCTCGAAACCTTTCGCCGCCGCCCGACACGGGTCATGCCGCCCGCTTCACGGCCCCCCAATCAAACGCTAGAATCTTCCCCGCCGGGATTGAGCGGAGCCCTTGGGCAATCCTCGCGGTCAGTCCGCCGACATTCGGGCCATCGATCCCGATGCGGCATCCAAGCACCCGGCATGCGTAGTCTTCTCAGGTGGCATAATGCCAACTCAGAGCCGCAGGCGCTAGCCTGCGGACCGCCGGCACAAGATGCCACGGACCCGTTGAACCATGGCGGATCGAATGTTTCAAAGATGCATCCTGCCCGCTTGTGGGGCGACGTACTCCGCGGACGAGATACTCTTTTCGTGCCAGCGATGCGGGTCTTTGCTCGACGTGGCCTACGATTGGTCCGCATGTGGCGCACCTACCTCGCTGAAGCACTTCGACGACCGCCGGGGCGCGATGGGTTGGACCGGTCAAGACCGACTGAATCGAAGCGGCGTGTGGCGGTTCCGGGAGTTGCTTCCCATTGCGCCGTCCGACGCGCTGGTCACCGTCGGCGAGGGGCAAACCCTACTGCAGCGGGCGGACGGGCTCGCCCAACAGGTGGGCGTCAAGCCGGGACATTTGTTTCTGCAATACGAAGGGTTCAACCCCAGCGGCAGCTTCAAGGACAACGGCATGGCCGCGGCGTTCACACTGGCTCGCCGCCTTGGCTGCCGACGTGTTGCCTGCGCATCCACGGGCAACACCAGCGCATCGCTCGCACTGTTCGCATCGCAAACCGCGCTGCCCGACGGTTCGGCCATGGAGGCGGTCGTGTTCGTCGGGGATGAGAAAATCGCCCACGGCAAGCTGGCGCAGGCGTTGGATTTCGGCGCCAAGACGCTGCAGGTGGCCGGTGACTTCGATACCTGCATGACGCTGGTTCAGCAATCGGCGGCTTCGTTGGGCCTCTATCTGATGAACTCGGTGAATCCGTTTCGCCTCGAAGGTCAAAAGGCCATCATGTACCGGGTTTTGGAAGGGCTGAACTGGGAAGTACCTGATTGGATCATCGTACCCGGCGGCAACCTCGGCAACACGAGCGCGTTCGGCAAAGCCTTCGCCGAGCTGCTTGCGCTGGGTCTCATCGATCGCCTGCCAAGGCTGGCCGTGATCAACGCGAGCGGGGCCAACACGCTCTACGAACTGTTCCATCATCGGGGTTTGCGCTTCAACGAAGGCGACCCCGACCTGGAGGAAATCGAGCGTTATTACCGCGAACTGGATGGGCAGGACTACCGCGCGAGCACGGTGGCCAGCGCGATTGAAATCGGCCGGCCGGTCAATCTGATCAAGGCGTTGCGAAGCTTGGAAATGCTCGACGGCATCGTGCGCCAGGCCGACGATCCGGCTATTCTGGATGCGAAGGCCTTGGTGGGCCGATTCGGCTATGGCTGTGAGCCGGCCAGCGGCGCGTCGGTGGCCGGGTTGAGCATCCTGCTCAGCGAGCAGATCATCGCGCCCAGCGACCGTGTGGTGTGCATCCTCACCGGGCACGGCCTGAAAGACCCCAACGCCACCGTCGGGTATCACGGCGGCGATCAACCGACCACGCACGCCAATCGACCTATCCCGGTCGCAGCCAACATCGAAGCCATCACCGATGCCTTGAGCGATAGCGGTTGATGTGGTACACGAAGCTGAGCGCGTGGCACAGCGGCCCGCCGCTGTGTCTGGACAACTGCCCAGCCGAGGGCGGCTGAGCTGCAAAGAACTCAGCCAACCTCGCAAGACAGGCTTGACACAACGATAGATCGAAGTGAAGCGTGCCAATCAGGAGATTGGCGGTCCCGGGGCAGCGCGGCCTGAAGTCTGCGGCCCGGGAGCAAGCGATCAACGAGGACGATCCATGATTCAACTAGCGGTGGCGGGTGGCACGGGTCGGCTGGGAAGTGCCATTGTTTCGCTTGCGGCGCGGGACGAGCGGTTCGACGTGGTGGCCGTCTTGACCGGCGAGGGGGACCCCCGCCTCGGCGAGCAGATCCGCGTTGGGGCTGCCGATGTCGTCGTGGCCGATCGCCTCGGCATTCCCGCCGAAGTCGTTATCGACGCCTCAACGCCGGCGGGAACCATGGATTGGCTCAAGGTGGCCGAGCGGCTGGAAGTCCCCTTCGTTACCGGCGTCACCGGGCACGATACCCACCAGGTCGATCGGCTTCGCGAGGTCGCCCGGGTGATTCCGGTCGTCAAGGCCGCCAATTTCAGCGTGGGGATGTATGCGCTGATTCGCGCGGCCGCGATGCTCGCGCGACAATTGGGCGGCGATTACGACATCGAAATGATTGAAACGCACCACCGCTACAAGGCCGACGCCCCAAGCGGCAGCGCCCTGAGCATCCTCGAAGCGATTCGCGGCGCCTCGGAGCTTTTCGCTGCGGGCAACGTGGTACATGGCCGAGAAGGTCGTTCGCCCGAGCGACCCCAGGGGCAAATCGGGGTACATTCCGTTCGCATGGGGGAAACGGTCGGGCGCCACGAGGTCCATTTCAGTGGTTTCGGAGAAACGGTAAGCATCGTCCACGACGTGCAGTCCCGGGAGCCGTTTGCGGCCGGGGCGCTCAACGCGGCTGCCTGGGCGATTCAGCAGGAACCGGGACTTTACTCAATGGAAGATGTGCTCCGGAATGGGGCGCCTTAGTCGGAACCGGTCCTGGCGTGTCCCAAGCGGCTCGAATCCCACGATTCCACGCGCTCGGCGTCCCGATTTCCCGTAGTGCCAAGCGGCATCGAAGCCGTGCACCCTGAAGCGCGTACCGCCAAGATGGTTGTATCGCCATCGTATCGCCTTCCCCGGCCACCTATGCAGCCGTATCGGACGTTCGAGAATCATCGCGCTTCGTCCCGCTCCGTGAGCACCGATCGGGGCGTGTGTGTTCCTGTATGCCGGGCGCTGCGGGGGTGCTCGGACTGGCAATTCGGGGCGGTATTTGATACGATTCGTTGGGAGGCTGGAGTGGACATTGGGGGGAGCGGTGCCAAGGCACGCGATTGGGATTACGGCTTCACCGGTGCGTGTTTCGACAACCAGGATGCTTTCAGGGATCTTTGTTCACATTGGGTATCGGGGTCGGCATGGCCTGATTGGGGACTTGGCCGCGCATCCCGGAGCCACGGGGTTTGGCCGGCTTGGAGGACATCGCGCGTGCTTCAACCTGATGGTGGGTGGCGATTGAATCGGCGGGTAACCGTTTGGAAAAAGGGAGATGAGTCTGATGCGCAGTCTAAGATACGTTGTGCCGGTATGCCTTCTTGCGGCTTGGAGCCTTCGATGTTCGCCGGCCGAGGCCGGCACCACGCCCATGACGACGGAGCTAGTCGCCGGCGGCTTGCAGCGTCCCGTGGGGATGGCGGCGCCGGACGGCGATTTCAGTCGCATATTCGTAATTGAAAAGCGCGGACGTATTCGCGTCATTCAAGACGGCGTACTCTTAGGCACGCCCTTCCTGGATATCGATTCCCTCGTCGGCGGCGGCACCAGCACGAATGATGAGCGGGGGCTGTTGGGCATCGCATTCCATCCGGACTATCTCAACAACGGCTTCTTCTACTTGGACTACACCAACAACTCGAGCAACACGACGATCGCGCGCTATCAAGTCAGCGGCGACCCCGCGACGTCCAACGTAGCCAATCCCGCCAGCGGAAGCGTTTTGCTGACGATTTCCCAACCATTTACGAATCACAACGGGGGCTGGATCGCATTCGGCCCCAACGACGGCTACCTGTACATCGCGATGGGCGACGGTGGTTCCGGCGGCGACCCCAGTGATCGCGCCCAAAACCTGAACCAACGGCTTGGCAAGCTGCTCCGCATCGATGTCGATGGTGGCCCGCCATTCGGCATTCCCCCGGACAATCCGTTCGTCGGCGTCGCCGGAGATGATCTCATTTGGGCCTATGGCTTACGCAACCCTTGGCGCAATTCCTTCGACCCCATCACGGGGGACCTCCTCATCGCCGATGTCGGGCAGAATGTTTGGGAAGAAGTCGATTTCCAACCCGGCACGAGCGTGGGCGGCGACAACTACGGGTGGCGATGCATGGAAGGCAACCATTGCTTCACCGCCAGCAGTGGCTGCACCTGTTTTGAGGCCGGGCTGGTCATACCCATTCACGAGTATTCCCACGGCGGAAGCCCCTTCCGCTGTTCGATCACCGGCGGTGAGATTTATCGCGGCTGCGCCATGCCGGAAATGCAGGGCACCTACTTCTTCGCCGATTTCTGCAGCAATCAGATATGGAGTTTCGAGACGGACGGAGTCACGATTTCCAATTTCCAGGATCGCACGGCCGAGCTTGATCCACCCTCCGGTTTCATCTCGTCGATCGCATCGTTTGGCCGTGATGGCTTCGGCGAGGTGTACATCATCGAGCAGGGCAGCACAGCCACCAATGGAGAGGTTTGGAAAATCGTCCCCGTCGACCCGACGCCAGTCAACGACTGCAACAACAATGGCATCGAAGATGGCTGTGAGGTCGCCGACGGCAGCAAGACCGACAGCAACGGGAACGGCATCCCGGACGCCTGCGAATGCCCCGGCCCGCTGGCGCCCCCGCTGGCGGAGGCGTTTGTCGCGGATCCTTGCATCAATGACACGGACTGCGCCAACGAAGCCACGTGCCTGGCCGGTCGCTGCTACGCTCCCAAGAACAGGTACCTCAACGTCGATCTCGGCGGAATCCCCGCATCCGTGGATACGTTCACGTTGCGGATCACGCATTCGGCAAGCGGCCGCCAATGGTGGATGGGAATGCCCGGCGCCAACGGGGTCGCGTTCCTGTCCAACGTCCCGGTCCCCATACCGAGCCACGGCCTTTCGGTGGTCGCGATTACCGGTTGCGGCATCTCCCCCAATCAGAGCTACGACCTGCAACTCATCGCGTCGATATGTGATCCGGCTGATGAAGCCAACTATTCCGTACCATTGACGCTTTCCACATCGGCCCTCTGGGGCGACGCGGTAGGCGGAGCCACGGGCGGCGTTTGGCAGCCGCCCAATGGCGTAACCAACCTGGAGGATGTGCAGGCGTTGGTGCAAACATTCCAAGGCAGCCCGACCGCCCCGCCTCTTGCGTGGGCCGATCTGGGCGATGAAGAGCCCAATCAGGTGGCGAACCTTAGCGACGCCCTCTTGGACGTGCTGGCGTTTCAAGGCAACGCGTATCCGTTCTCCGCGCCCGTGGATTGTCCGTAGCCCGAGGCCGATGGTCAGGGCGCACGGCGGCTTGCAAATGGACCATGGAGTGGGTGCACCCTGTCGCAACGGCGAACGTCCGCTGCAGTGTCCGGCGAGTGATCCACCGAGGGGTGTAGGACAACTCCATCGGATGCAACGCTGCTTTTTCCGCAGCCCGTAGAGGCAACATTGCCCCCCGCATCCTGCCGGTTTTTCTGCCACCGCCGACCCCTTTGGGCCGGCGATGCCGCCCGTTTTGACCGGCTGGAAGCCGGCACCACCCCGAGAACCCGTTTTTCAACAGACTGTTGGAGCCCACCGTCACGGCCGCCGATTCTGTCTTGCACCCCTCCGCCAAGGGTTTCGGCTGGGGCGCTTGACGTGAGGCGCCGCGCCCCATAGGGTTTGCCACGCAGATGCCCCCATCGTCTAGCGGCCTAGGATATCAGGTTCTCATCCTGGAGACAGGGGTTCGAGTCCCCTTGGGGGTGTTTCACCAAAGCCCTGCTTTTGCAGGGCTTTTTTTGTGCGCGGGGGGCTTGCGACATCAGGGGCATGCGACATCATGGCAAGCGGCATTGAGTGTATAGCGGGCCGCGCGGCGGTTCAGTCGATCCAGCCCAAACGACAAGACCGCGGCCTCATGCAACTCGCCGCCGAAACCAGCCCGCCAAACCCAACCCCACCGCGCCAAGCAAGAAAGCCCCCGGAGCGGGAACTACGGGTGAAGCCACGGCAAAGGAAAAGGAACCGTTCAAGGCTACTGCGTCGCCGCCTTCACTTGTGGTTTGAGAATTGGCAGCGTCGAGCAACAGACTGTAGTTGCCGGGCGCCATGCCCGTCGTATCGATGGCAAACCTACCTACCGACAGCATGCCCGGTCCGACGCTGCCGACTTCGAAGACACCACCGACCCCTTCCACGCGTCGGGCAAAGAGGAAGTCAGGTGCGAACGCGATACCGGGAAAGGCTGTCGCGGCAAGAAAATCTGCGTGATAGCCAAAACTTGGCGCGTTGGCAGACCCGAAATCAAGCGTACCGGTGGGCGCGTCGAGAAACACGTCCATGCCGACGCTGACGACGGGGATCGTCAACTCAAGCGTAGCATCGACTTCCAAGGTGGCGCCAGGCATGACTGTTGAGCTCCCACCAACGGGAGAAAAAGCCACAAGATCACCTTGCACCGCCGACGTCGCACACGCAACAACAACCGTTACAATCGCCACGTTGGCGCGATTCCACCATAGTTTCATGGTTTCTCCTCCATCCGTTAAGGACATAACACGCTTACCGATGTGATGTGAGAACGAGTGAACCGACGCCATCCTTCGCTCGCTGCCTCCCTCGTTCGTCCCCTGCGATCTGCTTCGCTCCCGGCGGCGGCCTCTGCACCCTCAAGAGCGACCGGCCAGGGTCGCTACGACCACCCGAATACCCCAAGCTACCGTGGGGAGCCGATAATACAGACTCCGACATGTTCAAGCAACCTGCTTGAAGGGCGTATCGGGAAGCGCGGGCCAGTTGGATGCCGTCGGTTAGTGGAGGCAATGCCGGTTTCGTTCATCCCCACGCCGGCGTAACGGGAGGGGCCGTCCCTCGTCGATTCGCACGGCGAAAAAATGCTGCTCTTTCGGCGATTGCCTTCGTCCGATATGGCGCGTAGTATAAGGTATGGGTTTGGCCGGGTTTTGCTGGGGATTGGTAGTACCGTGAACGATTGGTTTGAGGCGGAAAAGCGCATCGAGCGAGCCCAGCAACTCTCCGAGTCCATGCGCTGGTCGGAAGCGCTCTCGGAGATTGATGCCGCGCTGGCCATCAACCCCAACAACGGTTACTGGCACGCCCAGCGGGGGTTCATCCTGGAAGAACTCGATCGCACTTCGGATGCGGTCTCGGCTTACGAACGTTCGCTGGAATTGGAAGCGGACGAGCAGGAAATCAGCCTGGCGCTCGGCGTCGCGCTGATGCGCGTCGGCCGGATCGCGCGGGCGCTTGAGATTTTTGAATCCCTGGCGCGGATTTATCCTGACTGGGAGCCCGCGTATTGCCATCGAATCGCCGCCTATACTGAGCTCGGTCGTCATGATCAGGCGGAGCAGATGTTCTACATGGCGCAGGAAATCGACGACACCTGCCCGCATTGTTTCTTCCACATTGCCGAATCGCTCGCCATACGGGGCGAGATCGAAAAAGCCATTTACTGCTGGCAGAAGGTTCTCGACATGGAACCGGACTACGTCGGCGTTAATCGACGAATCGCCCAGGCCCATCGGGCCAACGGCGATCTCGTACTTGCCAAGGAGTTCTTCGTGCGCGAGCTGCGCGACGATCCTGGCAACGTGGAGCTCCTCTACGAGCTCGCGCAATTGGCGCTGGAGGCCGGAGAGGTGTCGATGGCCGCTGCTAAGTTCCTCCAGATCCTCGAATTGCAGCAAGACCACGTCGAAGCCCGCTTCTCGCTGGGCAAAATATCGCTGGCCCAAGACAAACCGGAGGAGGCGCTGCAATACTTTCAGGCCATCGAGCCCTCGGATTTAAGCGAGGGGATGCTTCCCGAGTTCGACCGGCGCGTGGGTGAAGCCCTGGTTCGCCTCCGCCGGTATGACGAAGCCACACGACATCTGCGGAAATCTCTGGAAGCCGATCCGGAAAACAACGAGACCATGACCGCGCTCGGCTCCTGCCTGCTGATCGAAGGAAAAACGAGCGAGGCGGCGGATTGCTTCCGCCGCGTACTCGCCAAGGCGCCAGACCACGCCGCGTCGCACCATTTCCTGGCGGTGTGCCTGCTTCAGGGCGGGCAGGTTGAAGCCGCCGTGGAGCACTGTCTCGAAACCGTGCGCCTCGCTCCCGAATTGATCACCGCCCGGTGCAATGCGGTCGCGGCGCTCATGCGGTTGGGGCGATGGTCCGAAGCGCGGGCCATGATCAACAAAGCCAGGGCGCTCGACCCCAAGAACGAGGTGGTGGCCAGAATCGCCAAGAGGATGTGGCGCTACCGAATCGCGTACGCATGGCGTTCTTTGACCCGTCCGTTTCGTTCTTGCTTCGGTAAGGGCGGATAAACTAACTCGATCACCCATTCTGCCCTGCCTCGCACTGCTGGCGGTTTCTTGACGCTACGTCCGAGATGGCAACCCGGCGCACGATCCGGCGATGGGTGCCCGCAACCCGGAATCCTCCGGAAATCGTGGAATCATGGTCGTTGGGGCTTGCAACCAAACCCTCTGGCGATTCATATAATAGGTAGCGTGCCGGCGGTGTCGTGGGTCGACGTGGCCCGATCGCCGGCAGGTTTCTGGTTTGAACGGGTAAGACGAAAATGATTCCGCAAAGAACGTACATGGTTCACTTCGTGATGGTTGGCATCCTTTTCGGCATGGCACCGGTGACCGTATGCGGTCAGGACGAGAAGAATCCCCCGCCCACCGGATATGACAAGACATCCGCAACGGTTGAAGCCATCATGACCCAGGCGGTCAAGAATATCGGCGTTCGCTACAACCTCAACGAACATCAACTCAAACTGACCGACGAGCTGATGAAACGCGATGTCCGTCGCTTCTTAACCGAGCACGAGAATGAAATCTGGCCGGCCATTCGAAGCATTATCTCCTACGGGATGGGCACCAAACCGCCCGCCAACCCCCAAGAAGCCAAGCGCTTCGCCAAGACGGCTCGCCCCCTTGTGGAGCTGGCCAAAGAGGCCATTTTCAACGCCAACGCTGAATGGCGCGACATCCTCAGTGATGAGCAGAAGAAAGTGCATTATTACGACATGCAGGAGATGAGAAAAACCTTCGACCACATCAACTCCAGCTTGGCGGCCTGGGAAAGTGGTCATGGCAAGAACGCGCCGATCTTTCCGCCGCCGCCCGTGCCCAATGGATCAGAACCGCCCCATCCGTCCCGGCCGCGAATTCAAGTAACCAAAACGGGCAGCATTATTTCGACGCCCGACCCGGGTATCCTTGCGACCATCACCGAGGAGTTCATCCGCGAGTACCATTTGGACGATGCGCAAGTTACGGCCGCGCGCTCTATCCTGGTTGAGTTCAAGGGCAAAGCGGAAAGCTTCAGGACGTCCAACGCCCAAGCGTTTGCACGAATCGCCGCGGACATGAACAAGGCGGAGCGGGCACGCGACACCAAAGCGCGCAAAGCCGCCGCGACGGCCCACAAAGAGTTGCTTCGGCCTTTCTACCGGATCATCGAAGAGATGCAGGATCGCTTGCGTGGCCTGCTGACTTCAGGGCAAATCGAACTGTACACGGCCAAACATGCGCCCAAGGCCACCGAATCAGCGCCGCGCAAGGCAGCCCCGGCCCAACGAGCGCCTAAGGCCAACAAGAAGCCGCGCAAGGCGCCGGCCCCGGTAGGAACGGAGTCCGGCAACCCCGGCGAGAAGATGACCGATTGATTTTCCGGCGGCGCGATGGTCTTCGCGCACGGCCCCGCCCGCCTTCGATGGGCGGTCACTCGGATGCCGCGAAGAAGCGCTACTCCGGCGGCACGCCCCATCCCATCCGGCACCGCGCGGATCGGCATGCGGCCCCAAGCCGGGCGAGAGCCGGACACCTTGCGCAAACACCCACGTTGAAACGGTTCCGATAAGAACTGAGATTCCGCGGTGCGCCGAACCGCACGCAGATCGGTGCGGCCCACGACCCATCCACGCTCCTTCCTATCGGACGGACGCCCCTCGCCGATCTACCGGATTATTTGCCTCCGGCCAAAGTGAATCCTAGTATTTATTAGACTCGAAAATGATCGGAATCGCTCCGAATTGGGTCGCCGGAGCGACAGGGCAACTCGATGGGGGCGATGGAGCCGAACGGATGAAATCCATTAGCAAGGATCACCCTCTGCGCGTTCTCTTCCAAGGACTCGTCGAACACGCGTTCTGCACGGAAGTGGGACTGTGCAATCCACGTCTGACCGAATACCTGACGGACTTACTCGTGGAGTTCACCCACGTGGATCGCTTCAACCTGATCTCAAGAGCCGAAGGCAAGCAGCTCGAACAGATCGCCGGCATGCTGACCGCTGCGGAATCGGAAGACGACCAGGAAGCCCGCGACCCGATCGACCGCGACTGCCGGGTATACCGGCACATCGGCGACTTCACGCTGTTCTGGGCCGGCGTTTACCCGGAGCAACTAAGACTGACCGCCACAACGCCGGGCGATGTACTTCAAACCTACGCGTCGCGGGGCAAGCAATCGTACGCGATGGTTTCGGAATTGGCCCGTGAAGACGATGTTCTTCCGGCCTCGCTGTTCCGGCACCTCAGTGAGGACTTCGAGTGCTGCCTCTACGGCCTGGGCCTGGTCCGGCGCGGCTGGGAGTTCGGACCGACCCGTCGAGGCGACTTTACCGCATGACTCAACCGCGGCGTTGATCGTGCCGGACGGGTGGCGTGCATCCCATTTCGGGCGGCCAATCCGCCTGCGGTGAAAAATCCTCTAGCGGCTCCCCCACCTCCTTGGGGAGGTGGGGGAGCCGATGATCCTGACCGACTGGCGCCTGCTTCCGCCAACGACCCAAGCCGCGGCGCTGTGGCGGCCCTGACGGATGGCATTCGAATTCCAGTGGCCGCGAGATCATCGCCTGCCCCACGTCCAATAGGACATGGGGCGCCCAACAATCGGCTACTTCCCGGTAGCCACGCGGTGTCCGTTGGAGTTGAGCTCACCCATTGGACCGGCGTACGTGCCCTTGATTTCGTCGCCGTCCACGGTCCCATGATACTTGAGTTGCATGTCCGGACCGATCGAGCGCACAAAGCTAAACTTATCGCCAACGAGCTTGAGCTTAGTCATCTTCATTTCCCGACCCTGGCTTTTCCATACGCCGCGGCAGCGATCGCCGTCCATCGACAGGACCATGGTCGCTTCCATGGCGCGCTCGCCCATTTGGGTCTTCATCTCCCACTCGCCCAAGACGGAGGAGAAGTCGCCGGACGCCCCTTCGTCCGCGTCGACGCGCTGCCCCATTCGGCCAACGAGCTGCTTGTAGGCCGCCAGCTCGCGCAGCGAATCCAGGTCGCTGTCCGCTTGCAGGTGCTCCAAATCGCGGTAACCGGCATCGACGGATCGCGATAGCCAGGTCATCGCTTCCTTCTTGTGGCCAAGCAGCGCGTGCGCGCAGGCGATGTTGTAGAGCGTGTTGATGCTTTCCGGCTCGAGGGCATACAACTTGTCGCCGATGGTCAACGCCTTGGCGTTATCCCCGGCACGCAGGGCGCGCATGAAGTCCATCTGGAGCTGCGCGAAGTCGGGCGTATCATCCTCCTCGACGATTTCGGGCTCTGCCCCCGTGGCCTTGTAGGATGCCAGCCACTTGTCGGCCTTGCGCAGCGCGGGCTTGAATCCCCAAGGCCCCCGCCCCGCGGCCACGCCGAGCCGGCCGTCCTTGCGTACGAGGTAGATGCGGTCCGGCCAGCCCTGGTAGGCATCCGCGGTCGCGTTGTCCATGCCATCGATCAGGCAGGGGATGGTCAGTTTCTTGTCTTTGGTCAGCCGGTCGGCAACCCGGCATCGCTCGCCGAACGTCTTGTGCTCCTTGATGCCCAACTCCGATGCATAGGGAACGGGAAACCGGTCATCCTCGGCGTGCGCTTCGCTGATGTAGACAATGTAGAACTCCGCGACGTCGCGATAGTCCTGATACATCCGCTCCATTTCGCCAACCTGGCGAAGGAAGGGCGGTCACGTATAGCTTCCGAAGAACAGCACCACGGGTTTCTTATCGGCAAAGGATGCCAGCTTCACGCGCTGGGCACGATCGTTCAGCCGTCGAAGCTCAAAGCCGGGTGCCTCCTGCCCGACATGAGGCGCTGCAGCGCGGGCACCCTCCGCTTGCGCGCGAGGCTTCGCGGCATCTCTTCCACCGCTTGGCGCGGCGCAGCCAACCACCGCAAGCATACCCAACGCCGCTACCGTTCGAATCTGAAACAACCTCTTGCATGTTGGCATCATGACACTCCCAGGAAACCCTTTGCGCACGGCCCATCGCCGCACGCCGCCCCCCGGCAAGCAAGTTATCATCATCGGGTGGGCCGGATCAAGCCCTCCGTCTCAAGAAAACAGTGGAGCCCGCTTGGCTGCGATGAGCCCCCAAGGCCGAAAAAAGAGCGAAGAACCAGAGGCCTGCGCAAAAACCCGGGGCGGGTGGGCGTAATGTCTGACAAGTAACCACAAATGTCGACGATTTGAGGATCGAGCATTTCGACCTAGAATGACGGTTTGACCTGACAGAAAGGAGCATCCATGCCCATTTCGATTCGGCGCGTGATGTTGCTTGCCGCAGTGGTGGGAGCCTTGCATGTCGCCATGCTTGGGGCATCGGCGGAGTGCTTCAATGCCAGCGCCGGTCCGGACATCGTGGTCGGGGAAATCCCGATGCTCTGGAAATGGGGCACCGTAGGCGGCATTACGGGCTACTCCATGTCCACCGATTCCTGCAATTTCGGGGATGCGGGCATTCCTTTTATCGAGCAATCCACGCAACATCCGATCATCGCCCAAAACATGTATCGCGTAAAACAGGGTCGGATCGAGCAGATCGGCATGGGGTGGGCCAAGCACACGTTCGGCGCGGCAGCCAACACGACGTGTTGCTTCTGCGACAACCCCAACTCCTTCCAGATGCTTGGTCCGGGCTGTTCGGATCCGTACGACGCGGGCACGAACGGTTCCCAGGCACGGCTCGGACCGCGCTCCGAAATCAACCCGTTCACCGGCGCGTTTCCGTGGCCGTTCACCTGGCAGGGTCAAGCCGGTGACGCCATCTACAAACGGCTTCAGGTGCACGAAGCGGACCTCGATCCGGCGGCCAACGCCGACGCGTTATACTACGTCGAGGTGCAATACATCACGCCCAGTGAAGCGGGCACGGGAAATCAATTCAACAACGTCTCCTACCGACAGGCCGTGGTCGGCGCGCACGACGAGACCGGCTGGGTTTTGAGCACCACGGGCCAGACCTTCCGCAAGAAAGCGGCGGTTTCCGCCTGGAAAACCACCAACCCTTCGGTCGATTTCACCAACGTGGATGTGCCCGATGACGGGCGGTTGATTTTGGCGCATAAGACCTCGGACAACGGCGACGGAACCTGGCATTACGAATACGCGATCTACAACATGAACTGCCACCGGTCCGCCTCCGGTTTTTCCGTGCCGATTCCCCCTTTGGTCACCATCACCAACGTCGGATTCCACGACGTGGATTCCCATAGTGGAGAACCGTTCGACACGACCGACTGGACGCCGGCGGTTTCAGGGCTAACGGTGCAATGGGCAACCGCGCCGTTCGTTGCGAACGCCGCCGCCAACGCCCTTCGATGGGGCACGCTCTACAACTACTGGTTTGACGCGGATACCGAACCCGCCGATGGCGAAGTCGCCATCGACCTGTTTCGACCGGGCAGCCCGGATTCGATGACGGCCATCGCCCCGGTGCCCGGCGAATTCTGTTTGCTGTCGCCCGAATGCTTCCCGGACTGCAGCCTTGTGCTCACGGGCTATACCTGGTTTGAATTCTGCGTGCGCGGCCCGGATACCGAAGGCTACGCCGTGTGTCACTGCAACGACTTCGA
>JBHHUB010000015.1:0-33840 GCA_046753625.1 Phycisphaerae bacterium
TCATGAGCTGGCTGAGTCGCGAAATCGGCAAGCCCACCACGAAAATCACCCCGGAAGACGTCAACACCGCAATCGGTTAGCGACCGCCGGCCGGCGTTTTTTGAGCTACAGACGCATTTTCACTCGCGCCGAAGGTTCCCTCGCGCCGAAGGACCGCCATCAAACTCGCGCAGCGCACCGAGTAGCCGCCTTCAGCGAGTGGTGGTCGGCTGAGCGCCTTCTTGGATCCGGCCCGGTACGGCCCCGGCGGCCATCGTGCTCGCCGTTATCGGTCGCCCCGTTTCCATCATACGGCGAAAGACGTCGAACAGATAGCCCGCGTCGTGTGGACCGGGCGAAGCCTCGGGATGATACTGAACCGCAAAAACCGGCCATTTCTGATGCGCGAACCCCTCGACGGTATCATCGTTCAAGTTGACGTGGGTGACGGTGCAACCGACATCGGCCAGTGAAGCCCGGTCAATGGCAAAGCCATGGTTTTGTGATGTGATTTCGACCTCACTGGTCAGCAGATTCTGCACGGGCTGATTGGCCCCACGATGCCCGAACTTGAGCTTGATCGTAGTGGCTCCGAGCGCCAAACCCAGCAGTTGGTGGCCCAAGCAAATACCAAAAAGCGGCACCTTGCCGATCAACCTGGCCAGCAACTCGATGGCATAGGAAACTGCGGCCGGATCGCCGGGACCATTGCTAACGAAAACGCCCCGTGGATTTCGTTCCAGAATCGTCTCCATCGAGGCGGTCGGCGGGACGATCCACACGTCGCAACCGACATCCACCAGATGCCGCAGGATGTTCCGTTTCATTCCGCAATCAATCGCGACAACCGGCAAACGCTCGACGCTTCCATCCTGCTGCGGGTTGCGGCGCGCAGAGAATGCGTCTTCAAATCCAGTCGTCCACCTGCACGCATCTCGCTGGGCGACGTTCCGCACGAGGTCGGCGCCCGCCATGGACGGCGCCTGTCTGGCCAGCTCCACACATTGGAGCGGCTCGCTGACCTCCGTGGTAATCACGGAGCGCATCGAGCCGCGTTCGCGCAATCGCAAAGTCAGCGCGCGCGTGTCCACGCCCTGTACTCCGATCACGTCGTGCTCCGCCAGGTATTCCGCCAAGCCGGTCGCGGCGCGCTGGTTGCTGTATCGCCCGGCAAGTTCCTTGACGACAAACCCATGCAGGTGAGGCCACGACGACTCGACATCCTGCGCGTTGACGCCGTAGTTGCCGATCAGCGGGCAGGTCATCGTCACGATCTGCCCGCAGTACGACGGATCCGTGAGGATTTCCTGGTACCCTGTCATGGATGTGTTGAAAACCGCCTCACCGGTTTGCGTACCGCGTGCACCGAAGGCTTGGCCTTGGAAAACGGTACCGTCTTCCAAGGCAAGCAAGCAAGTAGCGGGCGATGAGTTCGGGCGCATGGCGGTAACGTAGCGGCGACGTTATCGGATGTCCAACCGGCGTGGTGTCAGCTCGATATGAGGGCGAGCGCATCGAGGCCGAGCGGCGCCGAAGAGTTTGCAGAGAACATTCCTTCCAGGACGCCTGAACGGGCTTGGCGATAACCCGTTAGCACAGTGACGCGTAAATCATCAGCGCGAGAAATCCGATGCGAATCTTCTGCCGGAAGAAATCGGTTAGAAACACCCACGTCATGACTTCTTACCTCCTTCGTTCGGGTCATGGCCCAATTGCCGGCTGACCCCGATTTCCACAAAACCCCCAGGCCGCTTGGCCTGAGCTTCTCACGATACCGGGCAGCAAACCAAAGTCCACGCCGCCCACACGCTTCCGTGGGGCGCAGACTACCGATAATGCCGTACCGCGGGGTGTTGGGTGCGGTGTCGCGCGGGTATCGCAGGGCTTGTAACGAATATTCCACCTGCGCGGCTCCTGCCGGTGACGATGCCGAAGGCATCATGCCGCGTTGGCGGATGCACGCGAGGAAGGCGGTTTCGAAGGAGCGGGGCGATTCGCCGGCACTGCTACATCCCGGGCATCGCGCCGTCGTGGATACGGCGCGCGGCGGGGAAGGCGTCGGTCGCGGCAAGCGTGGTGCGCACGGATGGCGCGCCTTCTTGCGCCACGGAGCCACTGCGACGCGGGCACTTGCGCGATCCATCGAGCGCGAACGACGGCTATGGGCACGGTTGCGGCGCCGGGTACGGGTAGGCCGTGCCGACAAACGCCTGCGCATCGAGTTGAATGTCGGAAAAATTGACCACGCCGTTGGGCGCTGTATCGCCGAGGTCCAACCAGGTCAGGGGCGGCGCGGGCAAGCCTTGGAATCCGAGGACGGCCGCCTGCACGTCCGTGATGTTCACAATGTCGTCGGGGGGCAACCACACGTCAAACGCATCGATTCCGGCCGTGATGTCGCCCCAAAAGGCAACCGTGGCCACCGTTGCGGCGACGGAATAGGCGGTTTCGTCGGCCGGATCGGCCATTTCCCGAATGCCCTGCACGACATACGTTTGCTGCGGCGCTATGTCCACGTCGCCCACCTGCACCATCGCGGTGCCCCAATCACGATAAACCGGAGTGCACAGCAGATGCGACAGGCCGTTGCCGTCAGGCGCCCCAACCCATTTGTGGAATCCGGGATGCTCCACACATCCGACGCGCAGGGCTTGAACAACCGGATTGCCGTCGGGCACGGTGCCTCCGACAACGAAGGAGAGGTAGCGATTCTTGGGCAAGCCGTCGGAAACGGGCGCTGCCGGTGGTTGGCAAACATCGGGCAGGCCGCCCGTACAGACGCCCGCGAAACATGTATCGTTGGTCGTACAAGCGTCGCCGTCGTCGCAGGCTTGCCCATCGGGCAGGGGTTGAGCGGCGCATTGCCCGTCGATCGGATTGCAGACGCCCACGTTGCAGTTGTCGTCCAGTCCCGTGCAATCAACATTGGATCCGGCGCACTGCCCGGAGAGTTCGCAGAGGTCACCGGTCGTGCAGGCATCCCCATCGTCGCAGGGGCCGCCCAGATTCGCCGGCTGAGCTTGACACGCACCACTTAAAGAGTTGCAGACACCGATGTGACATACATCATCGAGCGCGGAACAATCACGGGGGACGCCCACGCAGGTGCCCGCCCCGTCGCACTGGTCGTTGTCGGTGCAGATGTCGCCATCGGTGCACAGACTCCCGGCGGCATGATGCATGGCGTTGCACACCCCGGATATGGGATCGCATACGCCCGTGGTACACGGCCCATCCAAGCTGCTGCAATCAGTGGGCGTGCCGACGCACGCGCCGCCCACGACGCAGGCATCGCCGGTTGTGCAGGCCATGGCATCATCGCAGGGGGTTCCCGCCGGTGCCGGTTGCACGACGCACAAACCGTCGGTCGGGTCGCAGACGCCGATGGTGCATTCGCCATCCAAGCCGGAGCAGTCGATCAGCGTGTTGGCACAAACGCCGGCGACACAGTCATCGACCGTACACGGGTTTCCGTCCACGCAGTCGGCCGGCCCGGTGCAGCCCTGGATGCATTGCGTGATTTCGACCGCATCGATACCCGCTTCGAAGATGCTCTGCGGGTTCAGGTCGGTAGCGGAGAACCGCAGTTGCATTTGAGCCGTCAGCGGCAGAATCGTCGCCAAATCAACCGTTTCCGTGAGCCAGGCCTCGTTGTCGCTCGAGTAGGATGCGATGGGCACCCACGTCGCGCCGGCATCGTTGGATACCTCGACTTCGAGCACGTCGGTGCCGGGATTGGTCGTGCCGATCCAGTAAGCGTAGAACAAGGTCACGTCGCCGATCGAAAGATCGTATAGGGGAGAAAGCAATCGCGTAGGTCCGCCGTCGACGTCGCTGTTGCCGTCGACGTTGTCGGTCAGGTAGCACGCGCCGATGCCGTCGTAATCGGACGGCGGATCCTGGCGGTCTCCACCACCGACCGGAACGCCCCACGTCCAGCTACCGTCCACCAGGCCGGCTTCATCAATGACCGTCCAGCCGGGATCGGTATCGAAGTGTTGGTTCTCCGCGATCACATCACCGGCGTTGGGGCAGATGTCGCACGCATCGGGAATGCCGTCGCCGTCCGCATCCAGCGTGTCGTCGAACCCGGGACACAAATCGCAGGCATCGGGCACGCCGTCGCCGTCGGCGTCCGGATCGCACTCATCGGGCACGCCGTTGGCGTCGCAATCCTGGCTGGTGCCGTCGGCGATGTCACAGGCATCGGGCAGACCGTTGGTGTTGCAGTCCGGCTCGCATTCGTCGGGTACGCCGTTGAGGTTGCAGTCGAGCGAATTGCCGCAGAACCCGGGAATGCACGAACCGGATGCGCAATCCAACTCGCAAGCGTCGGTGATCCCGTCACCGTCGCAGTCGGGTGGACCCTGAATCGGGCCGATCGTCGATCCGACAATGCTGGATGGAATGCCCGGGTCGAACAGACCAAGCGTTACGTTCGTCGTGTCCGGACTTGCGTTCGTATCAAATCGGAAGTTGTAGAGGGTCCCCCATCGAAGCGGATTGGCCGACGTCGACCAGGTGATGCTTTGGGCGCCCACGGTGGAGGTCCAAGGATCATTGGCGAAGGGCTCATCGTGGGATCGCACGAAATGGAACCCGACGTTGGCCACGACCGCCCCGGCAGCCAGCGGCACGGTAAACGAGCCGACTTTTCGATCCATATCCACGTTGTACAAGGCGTATTCATACCGCCACATGCCGCCGCCGAGACCGGTCGCCTTGGCCCCGAGGATGCACCGACCGTCAGGCGACACGAACTCGACGACCGGGATTTCCTGGGCGATGGTGGTAAAGGTAGCGCCCGGCCACGAAAGAATCGCCGGGCCGTCCGTCGGCGAAGTTCCGGATCCGCTCATCCCAAAGCTCCACGTTCCGCCGGGCGATCCAACGATGGTGACGATTTTGTGCGAGATGCTGTTCATGACGTTGACGTCGTCGAGGCACACGTAGTAGCCCTCGGCGAAGTAGGTCGCGCCGGCGTTGAGGCTCTGATCGAGATCGTCATCGTGGACTTGCAAGCGATGCTGGATGGCGTCGTGCGAATGGGAGCTGCTCAGGTGCGAACCGGGATAGGTGTAGGCGCCGTTCCACGGATCAATCTCATGTCGAGGACCGAGGTAGGTCCGGTTGGCATTGAGCCCGGCGCCGTAGGTGTCCGTGCAACCAACGCCCAGCAGGGTACATCCCGTCCCCTGACACTGCGTGGTACATTGCGAGCTGTCCAGCGCGCAAAACGCATGTTTGACCCAGGATTGCCCGATTTGCTCAAAGCGATCGTCCTTTAGGCGGTACAGGTTGCCGACGATGAAGGGGTGCCGTTCGTCGGGGTTCTGAAACCACAGCAGCGGCGCATCGCCGACGTTCCAGGACGTTGTCGCCACCGCCAATCCCACGACACTGCCAAGCCGACCGAACTGTGCCAGTCCGAACAGTTGGCAGAACTTCATATCCGGGCCGATCACCGTGGTCGCCGCCGTGCCGCCAACATCCGTCGAGCCGACGAAAACGGGTTCGTCCCCGCCCACCCATTCTACCGCCGCGTCGACCTGCACCTGACCGATCGAAACGCCGGCAAGCCGGGTCAGCCCCATGTCCCGAGCGGCCGCGGGCGTGATCACCACGGCGTGCGCGAACAACGTCATCCGGCCTTGAGCGGCATCAACCATCGCCTTCACGCCGCGAAGTTCGTATGCCAATGCCGTAGCAGGAAGTCCACCCGCCGGCGCCGATCCCGCGCCGAGCAAGTCTTCCGGGGAGATGGATAAATCCACCGTCGTGAAACCACCTCGCTCGGTGGATAGAAGCAAGCCCTCCTGCAACCGCAGGCTTCGCCCCCGTATCACAACCAGACCTTTGTCGGTCAACTCAACGAGCAAAGGCGTATTGGCGTCGAGCCCGTACTGCGGGCTTGCATGACCGTCCGGATTCAAAGACTGGGAAGGGTCGATCTCGACCCCGAGATCCGATAGCTCGTTGTACGCCGGAAAGAGCGTCATCGTAGCTTCGCGGACCTGCCAGACTTGCTGCCCGTACGCGTTCGGCAGCCCCAGCGTTAAGGCGATCAGCGCCCCCAACACGGAGCAGATTGTGCTGCGCCGTACGTTTTTCTTCATGGCGTTGGCTTGGAACATGTCGCGAGTCGCTGCGTAGGTTGGCATTCTGTACCTCTCCCCATCACGCCGTCCGGTGCCAGGACCAAGGGCCGGCTAAGTGAACCGTCTTGCGGTGCGCGGGGGGTACCCCCTCCTGGACCGATCCCCCCATTTGGAACGCCAGATTATACAGTCATGCCAGAACGGTTCAAGAGCCCGTGTCATGCAGCGCCGTTCTGAGGGGCCAAAACCGCTTGTTTTTCGGACCGAGCCTGCTTTCGCCCAGCAGCCTGTTGAGAACGTGTGGTACCGGCATCTTACCGGTGATTCTGCCGGAACTGGCCCACTTGGACAGGCGATGCCGGCCGGCTACGCCCGCTGCGGTATCCCAATGGCGACGCGCGTGCCCCGGCCGGGTTCGCTCTCCAGATCGACCCGGGCGTTCATCGCGGTGGCCGCGTGGCGCACGATCGACAGCCCCAAACCCGTTCCTCGATCAGCTCCGGTGCGGGCCTGCTCGACCTGGTAGAATCGCTCAAAGACGCGCTGCAGATGCTCAGCTTCGATTCCGCATCCGGTATCGGCAACTTCAAACACAATCGTTGAACCGTCGGGCCGCACGGATACCTCAATTTCGCCTTGGGGATCGGTGAATCGGATCGCATTGTCGATCAGGTTGCGCAGCATCATCCTGAGTAGTTCGGGGCTGGTTGTGACGGTGACATCCTCGCCGAGTATCGAGGTTTTCAGCCGGAGGTTCTTGGCGATCAGGACGTCGGCAAACATGGTGTGCACATCGGCAAGCAGTTTCCTTGCCGAAATGGGGGTGGTGTCGAAACGGCGGGTTCCGGACTCCAAACGTGAAAGGTCAAGCAAGTCTCCGATCATGGCTTCCATGCGGCCGCTGTGCCGGTCGACCACGTCTACGAATCGAGACGCCGCAGCCGCATCTGCCGGCCAGTCGACGGCGCGAAGGGTCTCTACCGCCGCCCGAATCGCCGAAAGCGGGGTTCTTAACTCATGAGATGCATTTGCGGCCAAATCCGCTTTCACCTGCATTACTCGAGTCAACTCCGTGACATCGGTCAGAACGAGCGTGCGGCCGACGTGTCGGGCGGCGTCGATGGATGGATCGTCATCGGCGGCGCCGGGCAAGCGAATATCGAACGCCCGCGCAAAAACGGACCGAACGCCGGCATCCGTTGTGAGCTGCAGCTCTACTTCTTGATTGTTTGCGTTCAAGCGATCGTCGAACCGGCCGTTGTGCCGGTGGGATGCGTCGTCGCGATCGGGCGGCGGCGTATCACTCCTTCGCCGCAGCAGATCCTGGAGTTTGTGTTGGGGAATGCATTGTTCGATCGTCCACCCGATAAACGACTCCTCGGTGTCATCGGGCGAAAGCTGCAACAGTGCCATCGCTTCATCATTGATAAGAACGATTCTTCCGTCGGCATCCGTAACGACAACGCCCTCCCTCAGTTGAGACAAGAGCGAATCCAGCGTGCGCCGGTGGCGGTCGATGGTGCCGAGTTGAGCCGACAGTTTCTCGCGCATCTCGTTGAGGGATCGGCCGAGCAGGGCGACCTCATCATGCCCGCCGGCGTCGACCCGGGCGGACAAATCTCCGCTGGAGATGCTTTGCGCCGCTTCGGTAATGCGTTGGATGCGCCGGCTCCACAGTAACGCCAGCGCCAAAGCCAGCAACACCGCAGCAAGCACGGAGACCAACGCGATTAGCACGGCGAGCCGGCGCGCCGGCTGCGCGCGGGCCGCGATGCTTTGAACGGCCATGGATACGCGCACGACGCCGAGCGGATGGTCAGCCGGCCCCACCCGCACGGCGACGTATTTCATATTCTTGGCAATCGTGTGCGACCAGCGCACCGTCTCGCCGAATCCGGAGGCCAAGGCGTGTCGGATTTCGGGGCGATCGGCGTGCGACTCCATCTTGCTCACGTTGGCCTCGGAATCACCGAGCACCCGCCCATCAGCCAGCACGAAGGTAACCCGAATGCCCTCCAGTTCCATGGTTCCGACCTGCTCGGCCAGCGCTTTCAATTCCTCTGCGTGCGCCGAATCGAACCGATCCCGCACGGCCACCTCCAACGTGGACGCCTGCGATAAGAGATGACTGGACAGTTCCTTCTCGCGAAAGCGATCCAACTGCGAAACGATGACCCAGATGCTGCCGGCCAGTACGACCGCCATGACGACGGCGTTGGCCAGGAAGAGCTTCCAGAAATAACGTCCAAGACGTAGGGGCATAACTACGATTCACTGCTCTGTGACGGGCTTCGCCAGAGGTAGCCGGAGCCGCGCACGGTGTGCACCCACTTGGCGGCGGGGCCCAGTTTCTTGCGGAGGGCTGCGATATGCACGTCGATGGTACGATCGACGACGGCTACGTTGGGCCCCAACGCCACGTCGATCAACTGTTCGCGAGAGCGCAAGCGACCACCAGCGGACATGACGGCTTTGAGCAACCGAAACTCCGTCGCGGTCAGTGCGATCGGCTTGCCGTCGACCGTGACGCTGTGCCGCTCAGCGTCCAGCACGACCGGGCCGGACGAAAGCGGGTCTTTCCCCCCGTCCGGCGTCATCTCCCGGTAGCGGCGGAGCATCGCGCCCACGCGAGCGATGAGGGCTTTCATGGAAAAAGGCTTGGTGACGTAGTCATCGGCGCCCATGGCGAAACCGACGAGCTCATCGGATTCGTCCGCTTTGGCGGTGAGCATCAAGACGGGCATCGCGGCGGTTTGCGGGTTTCGCCTCAATCGGGCGAGCACCTCATCGCCCGATGTGTTCGGCAGCATCCTGTCCAAAATGACGAGATGCGGCGGCGTCTTGGCAATCGCTGCCAGCGCCTCATCGCCGTCGGCGACCTTGCGACACTGAAACCCTTCCCGTTCCAGGTTGAATCCGATCAACTCCCGCAAATCCGCTTCATCTTCCACGACAAGGATGATCTTTGGCGTTTTCATTGATTCCACGCTAATCGTGCCATCGCCGTCCGAACAGGCCAACGCCGAGCAACCGGCCTTCCATCGATGCCCACGCCGGCGTCGGAGACTCATCCATCATTCGAGACCGGAGCCGCGTCTCCGTGCCGAACGATTTCACCGGTCGAAAGGAAAATCACGTCCTCGGCGATGTTCGTGGCGTGGTCCGCGATGCGCTCCAGATTCTTGGCCACCGACAACACGTCGAGGCGCGCGGCCATACCGTCGGAAGACGTCGCGCCTTCCGCCACGATTCTCTTGATGGTTTGTTCGTAAAGGGCATCGACGTGCTCATCTTCGCCGAAGGCTCTGCGAGCCATCGTGCTGTCTTCGACGGCAAATGACTGGACGGCGTTGCGCAGCATGCTGCGAACGAACGTGCCCATCTCCATGATCGTTTCACGATGGGAGGCCAACGTCCGCCGGTCCATGTGCCGCGCTCGCTCGGCCACGTTGACGGCACAATCGGCGATGCGCTCGAGGTCGTTGTTGATCTTGAGAATAGCGCAGAGCAGCCGCAGATCCGACCCGACCGGCTGGTACAAGGCCATGAGGCGAATGACCTCCGACTCGACGGCCACCTCTTCGGTGTCTACATCCGTGTCGCGTCGAATCACCCTTCCGGCGAGCGATTCGTTGGCGTCGATCACGGATTCACACGCCTCCTGAACCATGTCCTCGACGAGGCTGGCCATCCGAGCGGCCCGGCGGCGAAGTTCCTCAAGCAGATTGACGAAGTGGGTGGTCATGGCGTTACCCAAAGCGCCCGGTGATGTAGTCCTGGGTCCGTTGCCGGTTGGGCTTGGTGAAGATGGTGTCCGTCACGTCGTATTCGACCAACTCGCCCATGTACATGAACGCCGTCCGGTCCGACACGCGGGCGGCCTGCTGCATGTTGTGCGTAACGAGTACGACGGTGTACTCGGCTTTCAACTCATCAATCAAGTCTTCAATCTTCGCCGTCGCGATCGGGTCCAGCGCGGAGCACGGCTCGTCCATAAGGAGCACGTCGGGCTGCAACGCGATGGCTCGGGCGATGCAAAGTCGCTGCTGTTGCCCGCCGGACAAGGCCAGCGCGCTTTGGTTGAGCTTGTCCTTGACCTCATCCCAGAGAGCCGCCTGACGCAACGCCCGCTCGACCAGCTCGTGGAGGTCGCCGCGGTATCCGTTGATGGCGGCGCCCCACGCGACGTTCTTGGAGATGGTTTTGGGAAACGGGTTGGGCTTCTGGAACACCATCCCGATCCGCCGGCGAAGATCAACCGCGTCGCACCGGGGGGCGTAGATGTCCTCACCCCGATACAGCAGCGAACCGCGCAGGCTCATCGCGGGGATAAAATCGTTCATGCGATTCATCGCCCGAAGCAACGTACTCTTGCCGCAACCCGACGGCCCGATGATGGCAGTAACCTGGCGATCGGGAATGTCGAGCGTCACGTCCTTCACTGCGGCGAAGTCGGCGTATGAAATGGTGACCTGCTCGGCGCGAATAACGGTTTCCGAAAGGTCCGCCCGAGGGGCCTCCGGCTGCATCTGATTCTGTGCGCCCTGCAGCGCAACGCAGCCCGGACGTGTTGCCTCCCGCCGCTGTGGTTTTGTATCGGACACCATTACCACGCCTTTCTCCTCTGATGCCACGCACGAATCGCGACCGCCACGGCGTTCATCGGAAGGAGAATGCCGAGGAGAACGATGATACCGGCAGCCGCCAGTTGATGAAACTCCGCCTGGGGGCGGGCGCACCAATCGTAAATCTGGATGGGCATGGCGGTAAACCCGTCGAGCAACCCTTCCGGAACGAACGCTACATACGTCAGGGCACCGATCATAATCAGCGGAGCCGCCTCGCCGATCGCCCTCGACAGGGCAAGGATCATTCCCGTCATCATACCTGGAATGGCAGCCGGCAGGACATGAGATCGAACTGTTTGCCAGCGCGTAGCGCCCAGCGCGTAGGCGGCTTGGCGCACGGATTGCGGAACCGCTGCCAGAGCTTCCCGACTCGCGATGACGATGACCGGCATGACCAACAAAGCCACGGTCAGCGCTCCGGCCAACACGCTCCTGCCCAGATGCATCCAGCGCACAAAGGCGGCCAATCCCAGGATTCCGTATACGATGGACGGCACGCCGGCCAGGTTCGCGATATTGAGGCGTATAAGCCGGGTCAAACGGTTACTTGGCGCATATTCCTCCAAGTACACCGCGCTTCCCACGCCGACCGGCACGGCGATCAGGGCCGTCAACCCCATCATCCAGAACGTGCCCCAGAGCGCGCTCTTGACGCCAGCTTTTTCCGGAAAAAGCACCGAGGGAAAGCTCGTGAGGAACCGAGTGCTCAACGAAGCATGGCCCTGCCGCAGCACCTGCACGACCAACACGGCGAGCACCGCGACCGACACAAACGCCATGACCGCACACCCGATCGGGAACAAACGGCCGAGGCACCGGCGCCGCGCCAGCCGGGGATGGTACTCGTAACGAACCCGGCTCATTCGTAGGTCTCCCGAAACCGATCAAGCACGCGCTGGGCCACCACGTTGATCGCCAGCGTGATCGAGAACAACAACAAGCCTACCGCGAAAATCGTGTGGTATTCCAACGTACCCGACGGGGAATCGCCCAGGCTGACCTGCACGATATATGAGGTCATCGTCTGGATGCTGTGCAGCGGGTTCAACGTCAGCTTGGGGGTCATTCCCGCCGCCAGCGTGACCGCCATGGTTTCTCCGATGGCGCGAGCAAATGCCAATAGTATGGCAGCCAGAACTCCGGAAAGGGCGGACGGCAAGACCACGCGGGTCGACACTTCAAACCGTGTGGCGGATAAGGCATAGGCAGCTTGACGCAGCGTCGTCGGAACCGCGCGAAACGCGTCATCGCAAAGCGAGGCGATCGTCGGAACGATCATCACCCCCACGACCACCGCGGCGCTGGCCGCGTTGAACACGTCCACATCCCCAAGCAGCGGCCGGAGCACGTATGGCGTAATGAAAAACAAGGCGAAAAAACCGTACACCACGGTCGGGATTCCGGCGAGCACTTCAAGCGTGGGCTTCAGCATGTTCCGCAACCACGGCGGTGCGTACTCGCTGAGAAAAATTGCGGACGCCAGCCCGATCGGTACGGCGACCAACAACGCCCCCCCCGCTACCAGAAACGTGCCGCATACCAGCGGCAAGACGCCGAAACATCGAGGCTCGAGCATAGGTGCCCAGCGCGTACCGAACAAGAACGCAAAAACGGATACCTCCCTGAAAAAGCCAAGACACTGGACCACCAACACGGCGATGATCGCCGCCGTCGTTACGATGGAAATCAACGCGCAGCCAAACAGCCCCGCCTGAATGGTCTTCTCTTTGGCACGCGTCAGCCTTCCGATCATTCGGTTTCTCTTGGCGATCCCGGCGAGTCATCGCGAGGCGTCGCAGCGCTCTCGCACAGCGGCTTCCCACTGCGGCAACGTATCAGACGCGAAGCGTACGGCAAGACGCGTCTCTTTCTTGTCCCATGCACGGATGACGGGCCTTCAGCTACAAGGATCGGGCACGCGCGACCCGGTCGATCGCGGCGTACCCCGGTGGTGCGCGCGCCGCGCACCTGGTTCTCCGGTTCCACCACCTTGCCTGGCGGTGGAACCGTGATGGCATCGGCTTGAGACCAAGGCCTTAGTGCGTGCGATACAGGGTGAGCAGATCGACGCCGTCACCGTCTTCGCGCTGAGCCATGGCGGAACCGGTCCGGCTCCGTTCCAGACGCCGGCGATCCAGCTCGTAAAACTCCTCCGACAAGGCCACGTAGTTGACCCGCGGGTTCTCGAGAATGGACGCCGCGTGATCGAAGAAATAAGTCAGAAACGCCTTTACTTCCGGTTTCTTGTAGGATTCGGTGTTGACGTAAAGGAATAGGGGACGCGACAGCGGCGTGTAGCTTCCGCTACGAATGATGTCCAGCGACGGCGTAACCGGGCCCGCGGAACCGTTTTGGACCGCCACAAGCCTCAGCTTGTCCTTGTTGGCCGCGTAATACGAATAACTGAAATAGCCCAACGACCCTTTATCCCCGGCAATCCCTTGGACCAACACATTGGGTGTTACGCTGGCCATGTAGTCGCTTCGTGACGCTCGATCCTTGCCACAGATGGCTTCCGTGAAATAGTCAAACGTGCCGTTATCGCTGGTCGGCCCGTACAACTTAATCGGAAGATCCGGAAATCCCTTGCGCACCTGGCTCCACTGGGTAATGGCGCTTCCGGGTTCCCAGATCTTCTTGAGCTCCTTAACCGTCAAGTAATCACAAAACGTGTTGGAAGGGTGCACCATAATCGCCACACCATCCATACCGATCGGAATCTCAACAAAATGGATCCCGAGCTTGGCCGCACGGGCCCGCTCCGATGCCTTGATGGGCCGGGAGGCGTCACTGATGTCCGTCCTCAAGTCCGCTCGCTCGGCGAGAAACTTCTTGAATCCGCCGCCGGTGCCGGAGATGCCTACCGTGACGCGAACACGGGGCTGCTGCCCCATGAACATTTCCGCCGTCGCCATGGTAATCGGCGCCACGGTGCTGGACCCATCGAGTTTGACGCTGCCCGATAGTTTTTCCTGCCCCAAGGCCGGCCCTGCAACCAGCGTCATCGCAAGTACGACGAACGCGCCAGCCGCCTGATGCTTGCGTCCGATCCCTTTTTTTGCATTCATCCTCTACTCCTTATTATTGACGTTTTTGTTTTGCCGCGTTTCAATGCACCACAATCGCCCGGCACGCCATGTTGCCGGTTGACCTCTAGGCGCTGCCGCACCCGGTCACGCCAGAACGATACCTAGCGCGTGTTAGGTCGGCGCAAAGCCTTTGTAAAGATTGTGCAAAGATTCACTCCCGATGCCCCTTTCCGGCCGCCATCAGCCTGTTGAAAAACCAGCTCTATCGTGTCGTGCCGGCTTCCATCCGGCGAAAACGCGCGGCGCGGCATGCCCAAGTAGCCCTCGCTGCCGGAATCACCGACAAGATACCGGTACCACAGTCGTGCAGCAGACTGCGATGTGGACCGTATGGTGAGCCACCCGGTCGGCAAGATGCTGATCCCGGCCCCAACACGCCGAGGCGAGCGGAACACCCCGCCCACGCTCAACGGATTCGGCGACGGCTGGCAGTCGCGAGGGGGCGCGGTATACTGCGCCGGTCGCGTCTTCCCGTGCGCCGCTTCCGCCCCACACGAGTGGGCGGCCGTCGGCCAGACCAAACGGAGGTACGCGTCGTGTTCGAAACTGGTGTTCCTTAGTTATTCATGAAAGGGTAAGGGTAGACCAAGATGTCAAGACTCAGATGTGCGTGCGTGTCGGTCGGTGTGATCGGCGTGCTGTCCGTCGTGACGGCGACCGCGGCCCCACCGTCCGGCTCGAGCGCCAAAAAAGCCGATACGGGCGTCGCCGCCACGGTCGGCGACGCCGTGATTTCGTTGCAAGACGTGGACGCGCTGGCGCTGAAATCGAATATGAAGTTGGCGCAATCCCTTTATTCGGCGCGGCGCAAGGTTCTCGATAAGCTCATTCTGGAAAAGGCCTTGGCCTCCGACGCCGCCGCGCAGGGCAAACCGATTGAACAGGTGATCCGGGAACGGATTGCCGCGCTAACCGTCCCCGTGACGGAGCAGGAGGTGGAAGCGTACTACAATGCCAACAAGGCCCGCATGCGCGGCCGGACGCTCGAGCAATCGGCCGGCCCCATCCGGGGGCGGTTGAGCACCCAGCGGAGAAGCGATGCGCAAAGGAAGCTTCTGAAGCAGCTGAAGCAGAAGACCCAGATTGACATCGCCCTAAGCCCGCCCCGCGTCGAAATCGCCCAAAAATCCGATGATCCGATCAAGGGGCAAACCGGCGCCAAGGTGACGATCTACGAGTTTTCCGACTTTCAATGACCGTACTGCTCAAGGGTCGGTTCGACCCTAAAGCAGATCCGGGACACCTACGGCGATAGCGTCCGGATTATTTTCCGCGATTACCCACTTCCGATGCACAATCGAGCCTTGCCTGCCGCTGAGGCCGCGCAATGCGCCAACGAGCAGCAGCGTTTTTGGGATTACCACGACAAGCTCTTCGCCAATCAGCGCAAGCTGACCGACGAGGACCTGAAGCAATACGCGACCGATCTCGGGCTCGATATGGATGCCTTTACGGCTTGTCTCTCGTCCGGCAAGTATCGCGCGGCGATCCAACGCGAGGCCTCTGACGCCAAGAGGTTCGGCGTGACCGGTACGCCGGCGTTCTTCATCAACGGGCGCTTCCTGTCCGGCGCCCAACCCTTCGACGCCTTCAAGAAGATCATCGACGAAGAACTTTGATCTAACTCAGACCGGAACCCAACTCCTCCGCCACGGACTCAATGCCCGTGGCGGAGGGGCTCCGTGCTCGTCGGGCATGGCCAAGGCGCGGCCGCGAAGGAGGAAAGATGGAGAAGGAGCCCGCGTCCGAATCCCGCGCAACCACCTACGGTAAGCGATCGCTCGGACCTCACGCACCAGGCATGCGCGAGCTGCGCTGAATCAGGCTGGATAGCCCGCCGGTGGCATACACCGGCGTACCATCCCCCGCAGCATGCGCCCCATGGCTCAATCGCCCAGGTCGGCACTGAGAATGCGGACGATGTCCGCGCGGCTCAGCGTGCCGGCGCCGGGGTGCGAATTCTCCTTGAGTTGATTGCCCTGCTCGTCCAGGAATCGATCCATCTGCTGCACGTCGACCAGGACGCGCGACGCCCCGGCCGGTCCAACGGTCGAGAGCAAGCTCGGGTGCAGCGGATCGGTCACGTCGACCACTTGGACCCCCAAAGAGGCGTTGGCGATCAGCGCATAATCGTCCACACCCGGAGGCGACATCTGGCTGGCGACATCGACATCCACAGCCTCACCACCCAGATCGGCCAGCGCGGCTACCTGAAACGTGGTCTCCGGATCGGTGATGTCGTACACGCGCAGCCCGGCGGCTCCGGCGACCACGTAGAGGTAATCGTGCTCGCGAGACGGCGTGGCTCCACTGGCTTCAAGGTAATGGGTGTACGTATCCAGCGCCGAAGCTCCTACCAATTCCGTTCCGCCGACGAGCCTCGGCGCGGAGAATTCCGGCAGAAGATCGACAATCCGAACGCCGAAATCGGGATCGGCCACGTAGGCCCGTGCAGCAAACGCGGGGCCGTTTTGGTGGTGCGCGTAGAGCCGGACCGCGACCGCATTGATCCCCGGAACATTGCCGACAATCCGCGGGGCGCTGTGGTCTGAGATGTCCACGACGATAAGCCCCTCTTGACCAGCCGCGACAAACAGATGAATGCCCCAGGGCACCGCACGAACGGCCGTGGGAAGGTCCACCGTGGAAACAAGCGTGGCCTTAGCTGGATTCTGCGTGTCGTAAATGTTGATGCCCGTTCCCGCGGCCACGACGTACAGATAACGCGCCGCGCGCGCTACATCCACGGCATCAACATCGGTCACGACCGATGCCGCGCCCGCGGGCAGACCGTGGGTCATATCGAAGATGGACAAACCGGACGCGCCAGCGGCCACGTAGAGGTAATCGGCTTTTCCCGAAACCACATTGGGAAGCGCCGCCACAGCCTGCGGGCTATCTGCGGTCAGAGTTGCCAGCGGTGCGGGCTGGGTGGGATCGGACTTCCGATCGAAGACGTGTACGCCGTCCGCCTCGACGGTGTAGGCTTGATCTCTTGCCAGCGAGTAGTTCCCCGAACCCAGACCAAGCGACGGCGGCGAACGGTGGCATTCTACGCAGGTGCGCACTTCGTCTTTCCCGCGAATGGTATGCGGGTCGACCGGTTGAAGGGCGAGCCCCGACAGGCCGTTGGTCGTTTCCGGCATGACGAAGTCCAGCTTCTTGCTTCCGTCGGCGGCGGTGACGTCGGCGATCGGCTGACATCCAACGATATACGGTGAGTACTTGCCCTGTGCGTTGAGCCCCATGGCAAAATGCTTCATCGATACGAAAACCTTGTTGCCCGTGCGGGCCACGCCGATTTCCTCTCTCCGGGTAATCAGGTTGAGGCCGGTGGACTGCTCATCACGTTCAAAGTGGCAGCCGAAACAGTTGGGCGCCCACGCGGCGTGGCAAGCATAACATTCCATCCCGCCGACCGGCTTTAGGTGGTGGCTGTTCATCGCCTTGGCGGCTTTGGCGTTGTAGCGTGGTGAGGCGGGGTCGACGACGTCCTTTACTTGCGGAATCGCATGGATGTCGCCCGTGACCTTCGAGGTGAGCACGACATCGCCCGAATCGGCGACTTCGACGTTGGTCAACGCATGGCCGTCCCGGTCTACCAGCGTTCCCCGGTCGGTCGGCACCCCGTGGCAGGTACGGCATTCGATCTTGGTCGCTTGGTCCATGTGGCCGTAAATGTTGCCATCGCCCATGATGCCCGCCTGGGTATGGCAGTCGATGCAATTCAACCCTCGTTCGCCATGCAAGTCCGGCGGGTTGGTCGCAGGGTCGGCGTAGTGATAGTTGCCGTTGAATTTGACGTCGGTGGTGCCGGGTACATCCGGACCGGATGGCAAACGCGGCGGCATTTGTGATCGCCCTGTGAAGCTCAATCCGATACGCGCACCGCGGTGGTGGCAGTGGAGACATTGTTTCGTGGGAATCGCTCGGGTAATGCCGTGGACGAGCGGATGGCCCTGCTCTTGATGGTCGATCGAAGCATCCGCGCTGACCGATCGGCCGTCGTTGGCGTACAGCACGTGGCAGGCCGCGCACCCGTCGGCCCGGTAGGTTCCATCGGCGCCTTCCGCCCCACGGTACCCCTTGCCACGCGACCACAAATGGCAGCGGGCGCACGCCTGCCCCGGAACCGCGGCATAGTGTGTGCTGAACTTGGACTGATCCTGCGTCGGATCGTACTCAATTAGATCAAGAAGACCGGCGACCGCGCCGACTTCAGTCGGCACGTCGCCATCATCATCGGTAACCGCGAAGTTGGCGTAGATGGGCGTCTTGGTATCCGTGGCACCGGCCTGGTACAACCCTCCCGCATAGTGCCCGGCGCCGGTCGCCATCATGCCCTTCATGATCCAATCCACGTGCGGCTCATGGCACGCGCCGCAGGTTTCGCGAACAACCCGCAAGTTCGACGGGTTCACGAAGCGCTGGTAGGGCAGGTCGTAATCCAGCGGAGCCGTTGTTTTGTCCATGATGACCGGTTGCGTGGGCTGCACATGGGCTTCGGCCTTGGTCGCCGTCGAATAATCTCCACCGTGACACGTCGTGCAGCCGATCTTTTCGCCCGTGCGGACATCCGTTGCATCGGTGTGGACATCCGCCTCGATTTGCCCGTGGCATTCCAAACACCCCGGATTGACTTTTGTGAATACCGATTTTGAGGCAGTGCTTTCCGGGCAACCAGTGATGATCGCCAGAAGGCACGTCAATGCGGTAATGGGGCCCAGAATCGCTTGTGTGGCGGAAGAAAAGGCGGTGCTCATGGATTTGCCTTCCGTGTTGCGCTGGAGACCGCCCCCGGACCGCGGACGCTTCATGGCGCGACGCACGTCATGCCATCCGTCGCGGCGGACTCCATCTACTCTTCGGACTCAACGACTTGTACGAAGGTGACGTGACGCACCCTGTTCGGGTAGGCGATGGGCTCGAAGCGGTCGGTGTCGCGGCCTCCATCGAACCGGGATACCGGGGAACTGATCCAGCTCACATCCCTTCGACGAAAAGACCCGTCGAGGACACCAAGAGCCGGTCACCCATCATCGGCACGGCTGCTATCTTCGCAGCAAGTACTCCGGCAGCATAACGAGCTGCCGCCCGAAATGCAAGCGCTTTCTCGGACCCGTCTGCCCCACCCTCTGCCCGATGCGTGTCCGACAAAACAAAATCGGCGGGTCGGCCCGCGGGCTCATGGCCTGCCCCCTAGCGGCGGAGCCCCAGCACGACGCCGCCCACCAATCGCACCTTCCTGAAGCGTCCGGCTGTAGCACCTTGCAGCATAGGCGCTACGTAGCGCCGGGCCGCCCCTACCGAACCGACTGGAACGGCGGGCCATGACCGTGGGTCCGCCCCAAGGCGGACCCCCCGCTACCAAGGCGTATTACCTTGACGGCGCCAGCACTGTCGCGCCACCCCGATCAGTGGCCATCCTCATCGAAGACCTCCACCACCTCCGATACGGTATAGGGTCCGAACACCTGACCGGCCGCGATGGACTCCCCCCCCGACGTATCGATCGTGACCGCTTCGTGCACGCCGTCGTCGATGGTTATGCTTTCCGGTAGCATGTCATGTCCCGGCGCGGGCTCAAACACCAACACGCCCTCGCCGGAAGTCACCTGGAGCGATGCAAAGCCCAGGGTTTCCGGGCAGCAATCCAACTTGGGGTCACGTTTGTACTTGAGGTGGTTGTTCTTATCCACCATGACGATGGTCTCGATTCCGTAGTTCTGACCCACCAACAAGCCGACGTTGATCGTGGTACCCACCAACTGATTGGTTTGCTGAACGCCCTTGACCTTCATCTTGAACTCGCAGCCTTTGAACTTGGCTTTGATGCTCATGTCGGTTCCGGGAATCGGCCCCTTGTACTTGAACTTGCGCTTCTGGGGATCGCCATCTTGTTCGAACAGGCCAGGGGGCAGCCCGATCGTGGCCGTGTGCCCCGCCGCATCGTCGATGACGAGGAAGATGTAGTCGTAGAACGGATCAAAGGGCAGAGCTGAATCGAACGAACCGCGAATCTCGACATCGTTGCCCATGGCATCATCTTCGCCGTCGTACGATTTCACGATATCGGTCACCGTGTACGGGCCGAATACATCACCCATCGCGATCGGCTGGGCGCATGAGGTGTCGACGACGACGGAGCCGTTTACGCCGTCGTCCATGACCGTGGTATCCGGAAGCGTGTCATGGCCTTCATCGGGAAGATACAACCCGACCAGCTCTTCACCGGCCGCGCCGGTGCTGGTAACCTCGATCGCTTCGATGCCCTCGCACCGTGTTTCCTTGGTTCCGATCTTCGCTTTGTTGACGCCGAAGCAACTCACGATACACATTGGATCCGTACCCGCGAGGGGGCCCATGAGGCCGGCTCCGCCCGACGTATCAGTGCGAACGCCCAGGTTCGCCACGGGTGATGTTGCCGCCAGGCTCCAGTCCAAGCCCGCGGGGTCCACGAACTGGGGGTCGGCATTGACGTTGCCGACGCGGCCCGCGTACGCGCCGTCGGAGATGTCGTTGTTTTCGACCTGCGTGAAGCTCTCCGAGTTGTTCGCAGTTTCCCAAACGGACTGAACGGCCGGATTGTCCACATGTAGGTTGTCCGGTGTCCAGACATAATTCACACCGAACGTGAAGTCCAAGTCCTCTTCATCACCGGACATGGGCTGATCATAATGCAGCCGCTGGTTGCCCCAGATGATGTTGTCATGGATTATCGGGTCGCTGAATCCGGGCGCGATGTTGCGACCCAGCGGCTCGCTGCCGTTGTATTCGTGGCCGTTGCGTTCGCTGTCGATACCGCCGCCGGCCGGATCGTAACTCCCGGCCACGATATTGCCCACGATCGTGTTGTTGAAGACCTCCGCGTAGAACGTGTCGTCGAACGCGATCGCCCCCCCCCTTGCGGTGTTCTCACCACAATCATCGGCGATATTCTCCGCGAATAGATTGTCGTAGATCATTACCGATGCATTGTCATCCCCGACATCCTCGAAGCTGACGGCGCCACCGTCATCGCGGCAGTAGTTCCGCCTGAACGTATTGCCGTACATGTCAACAGGTCCGGTGTCCTCGAAGAACGCCCCGCCTCCGTGATCGTCGGCCTTGTTGTCCTCGATCAGGTTGCCGGCCAGGATCAGGTGATCCTTGATCTCATACAGCGCAATGCCCCCGCCGTAATCGGGCGAGAAATTGCGCAGAATGTGATTGTTGAAGATCTCGTACGTACCCGGCGGGCACCCGGGACGGTGGTCGTCCCAAATGTGCTCGGGCTCGCCGTGCTCCTCACCGTATTCCGGCTCGTCGTTGACACTGATGCCTCCGCCGTAGCCGCCCGGATTGCCGTTGCGTGAGATGGTGTTGGACCAGATCTTCACATCGTGGTTGGAGTGGTGAAGCCAGATGCCACCGCCGTAGTACCCACCGTTTTCGGTGATGATGCAGTTGTTGATGTCGATGTTGCGGTTGCCGAAGTCGCCGAAGATGCCAGCGCCGATTTCGCCATGCACACTGCCGCCTTTGACGGTCAGTCCGCTGATGACGATGTTGGCCACGGATCCGGTTTCGCCGCCTTGACCGATGAAGATCACCGGCCCACCGCCGTTGGTGAATCCCTGGCTCGTCACGGTCAACGAGGTGGGACGACCATCCAGGACCGTTTCATTCGGGCCCGCGCCGATGATTCTCACATCTGGCTCGGTGATTTGAATATGTTCGTGGTAGGTTCCCGCCGCGACAAACACATACCGCGGCGTCGCCGGGGGCAAATGGTTCAGCGCTGCGGAGATGCTCCCAAAGGGGTTGGCCTGGCTGCCGTCTCCACCGACCGCACCCGCGCTGACGAACACCGAAGACTCGGGCACGGAGCCCACGTCGACATGGAATGCGTTGGACGATCCGCCCCATGTGGTCACGATCATCGGGCCGCTTATGGCCACGGGTGGATCGTTGACATGGATGGCCGTATCGCTCCACGAAGTGACTTCCAATTCCCGACCCGCGAGCGTCACCGTGGAGAACCCGCGGGTGTCGCCGAAGTTGGCCCCAGTGATCAGATAGCTTCCCACCGGAGCCACGTTGTTGATGACGGGCGCGGGCAGCGGCGGCGGTGGCGGCAGAAACGCGTTGGCGGCCCATGCCGTACCGCCCTGTCCCCCGATCGAGACGGGGACGAGCGACCAGTCCGCTTCAAACTTGAACTGCCCCTGACCGAATGTGTAGGGAAGAACCAGCGGTAGATAGTCGGGGTCATACCCCGCTTGAGTGGGATCGTTGCCGACGTAAATGTGCGCCCCGGGCGCGAAGCGTCGCTCCATTTCCGGCTTTTGAACGATCGGCTGCCCGGGGGGACAGGATCTGGCGTCCGCCGCATCCCCCGGCGTATGCACGGCGTTGTTCACGGGGTTGCAATTCGGATTGCCCATGAGCCCGACACCGAGCCTGTAGCCGAGATGGTCGAATACGCCGACCGGAACACCCGGCACGCCACGCTTCTCCATGTAGAGTGAGCTGGTAGGGTTGGGGTCGATGATCAGGTCGTCGAAAACACCACCCTCGATTTCGCCGGCGAGGGGAACCCCTATCGCCGAACCGGCCGGCGTCGTGTTGACTCCGAAATTCGCGCGAACACCGGCGCCGCCAACCACCGTCACGGCGACGGCATCCGGCGTCGTCGTGGCAAACCCGTTGAGCGGATGCAGCGGATCCGGAGCCAACGGGTCGGGAAGGTTGAGCTTGACCGTGTACGCTCCAGCGGGCACGTCTCGGAATTCGAAGTAGCCGACCATTGGTCCGGCGAACACGCCGCCCCACTCATCCGGCGGAACGGTGTACGGCGCCGTCCATCCCTGCGCCTCCAGGGCGGTCTTATCCAACGCCCCGGTCGTGGCGGTCACCGGCAGCCCCGTAACGGCGTCCAGGATCGGCGCCGTGCCGGTCGCATCCCAGAGCTCGATCGTTACGCCGTGCATGGTTCTTTCTTTGCTTGGATCGAAGACGCCGTCCGACGCCCACGTGCCAACGTCAAAACGGTCGTTGAAGACAAAACCGTCCAGCTGTCCGGCGGCGGCCGGGATCGGCTCGACGAAGAGGTCCGCCTGGTAGTTGGCCGTGTACCACTGGACATAGCGGTTGATGGCATTGTGGGTAACCGTGTACGGCGTACCCGGAATGACGCAGCCAGGCACGGCCGGATCGCAAAACGGAACGGCCCAGGCGGCGTTGGGGTAGAACGTGTCCGTGACGATGGCGCCGCGATAGCCCGTCGGCGGCTCCACATCAACATGAGCGAGAACCTCGATTTCGGGCATGTTGTCGAAGTTGTACCAGCCCGTGGCATCGGTCGTGGTCGTGTGTTGAATGCTGCCGTCTTTGTAGCGGATGTTGACCGTCGCGCCGGCCAAAGGCATTCCCGTGGCCCGGTCGATCACGTGGCCCTGAACGCGGGCATAAAAGCGCGGCAGGAACGTCTGCCATGGTGCGAGGGCGATGGTCTGATTCGGCCCCGGTGCCACCTGCATGCTCACGTACACGTAATCAATCGGGATGTCGGAGAGGAACAGCTTGTACTTGCCGGGCGGTACATTAAGGAACTCGAAGTAGCCGGTCACGGGATCGGCCTCAACGGTTGCCACCGGATGCGTCGGCATGGTTTCGTCGTTGGTAAACAGCACCACAAATCCATCGGGCACGCGCACGTTGGCCGTGGTACCCGGATGAAATATGGGGCTCAACATGGGCTCCAGTTCGCCCGGAGCGACGGGCTCGAAGACGTTGATGTTGGTGTCCGAGTCGGTCAACTGTCCGTTGATCGATCCGGCTTGCGCGAGGTTTGCCCCAAAGGGAAAGCGGTCCGGATCGGTAGCGTTGGCGGCGGTGATTTGCCCCATCTTCCGCACGTAGCCGTGCCACGCGAGATACCCGCCGTCTTCGGTACCCGGATCGCCCGGATAGAGCACCGCCTCAAACGCCATTCCACCCTCTTCGCTACTCATCAGGTAGAACTCGGTCGTCGCGTCGAAGTCCAACGGAGACCGGGTGACGAGGTTGTTCACACCGCCAAGCGACAGCGCGCCGTTCACATCATACAGATGCACGGTCGACGGATCGGATGTGACCAGAACCTCACCCGGCGGAAGACCGGTGAAGTAGTACAAACCCCTTGTGTCCGGGATCACCATTCCGTCGGCGGTGACGATCGGGCTCGGCATAGTCCCGGTGATTCCGGTCGCCAGGAGATTGCCGTCCTCGTCCCAGGCCTTAACGGTCACGCCGTTGAGCGGCGGGTCGTCTGGCGCATCGTCCTCGCCGTTGACCATGTTGTCGTAGAACGTGTAAACGAGCAGATTGGCCAGCGGTAGTTGGTTGCCCGAAGGCGTACCGTCGGGATTCGTGAACAGCGGCGGCAGGTACGCATCCTTGGATTGGATGTCCCCATCTGCCACCGTAAACCCTCGGCTGGTCGCGTCATGGCCGACGGCCGAAAACATCACCACGTAATCGCCCGGCGCGGGCACGGTCGCCGTCCAACTGTTGCCCGTAACCGTGCCATACGTGATAAACGCGCCGCCCGAATGCTGGTTTTGCACCATGACTTGCGCGCCCGAAAGGGCGGCGGCGGTCGGAGCCATGACCGGCCCCGTCCCGTCGTTCGCCCCCGTGTAGATCAGACCACCGATGGTGGCGGTTTGCGCGTAGACGGTGCCCGACATCGCCAGCACCGGCATCAAGATGACTGCCGCGATACCTACATTGGTCTTCGTTGCCTGCATTGCTCTTTTCCCTCCTTATGGTAATTGACGGGAACGCGCCGCACGACGCGCCAATCCGGTTGTGTTGGATCGCTTGTCCCCACTGTATCCTTCGTACGGCCCTTTCTTTCGCCTCGATGCCACTTGTGACCGTGGACGCCACACGCCCGAATGTCACGCATCGCTCGTGTCGCGCGCATGCCGCTCGGATCGCCCGCGCGGCTCGAGTGCGGCCTCCAGAAATGGTGCGAGCGCCTTATTGCTGACACCGTGGACATAGAACCTGGCTCCTGCTCGCAGGGCCATCCTCTCCAACTCGGCGGTGTGATGCGTCGCCGCAGCGATAATGACGCTTCGATCGCCGGCACCGGCTGCGGACCGGATGAATCGCAACGGCTCGTCATTGTTGGGACCGACCTGTACAACAACCACGCGCGGTCGAATGCCAAGCATGTGGTGCAAAGCGCTGGTCGCCGAGCCATTGGCGAGGATCGTCAACAACCACCTCTTGGCGACGGTCCGCAAGCTCGGCGTCACCGACGCGCCCAGAACAACGACCATCCCCACTGCCATGTCCGTCCGAAACATGCCTGTAGCTCCTCAGCGATCAACCGCCCGGAGGCAACACCGAGCCCACGGGCGTCACCCGCATCCGGGTCGCATCTGCGACTGCAACGATGATGAGCAATCCGCGTGCGACGAAGCCCGCCGGCCACCGCCACATCGGATGCCGCCTAAGTTCTACATGGACATAAGGTTACGCACGCATCGCTACGTGCCGAGGATAGGCCGATTCCGTAGGGATTCGGATCGAGTCGCCGAGCAGCGGTACGGTTTGTGCCATCCACCGCGTTATGGATTCGTAAACCGGGCTGTCACAAGCACCTAGGCAGGATGGTGCATTCTGTTCCGTCGACCGGTTCAAACCGTTCCTTGCTGGTACATTCTATTCCAGCCTACGCTGCGCTGTGCATGCCCCTATCCCTGGGAGTCGTTTGCAAAGCATGTTCGCGAGGAATTCCCGGTCGAGCGAGGGTCCGGCAACGACGTGATGACGCCGACGGATCTGGAAGGAACAAAGATACGAGAGGCAACCGCGCCAAGTCGCGCACCGCTCGAGCCCTGCCGGCTCTTGCCACGGCTACCCTGCTGTCAGGTTCCTGCGGCAACGCGAAAACCCACGTAGTTCAGCTCGCTACCCGACCAGAATCTGCTCCGGTACGCGGTGCGCAAGAAGCTTCCGAAGTTGCGCCACGAACCACCCCGGGCGACCCTCCCGTCAAGGTCCTCGCCCGTTGTCCACGCGCCCCCATCCCCTGGGGCCCCGGCGTAGCTATCGTGCCAGAGATCTGCGCACCACTCCCAGACGTTGCCGTGCATGTCGTACAGCCCCCAGGCGTTTGGCGTCTTGAGGCCGACATCGTGCGGTTGCCCGGCGCTGGTATCGCGGAACCAGGCGAAATCCCCCAGCATCCCCAAGGCCATCCCGAAGGAGTAATCGGTGGTGCTTCCCGCGCGAGCAGCGTACTCCCACTCCGCTTCGCTGGGTAAACGTACATCCGCCCCCGTCCGCACGGAGAGCGCTTCACAGAACGCGACGGCCGCATCCCACGACACCTGCTCGACCGGCAGATTTGCGCCGGAAAAGCCCGACGGGTTGTTGCCCATCACGGCCTCCCATTGTGCCTGGGTCACCTCAAACTTTCCGAGGTAGTAATCCCGGTCGATGGTCACGGAGTGGACCGGCATCTCGTTCGTTTTCCCCGTATCGCTCCCCATGGTGAACGCTCCCGGTTGGATGCGGACCAATTCCATGGTGACGCCGCCGCCGAGATCCAAGGTCAGGCGATCTTCGACGAGGGCGGGTGCTGCAACACCGTCCGGGCATACACCGTCCACGCAGCGTGCCCCACCGTCACAAGGGATGCCTTCACAGCCGGTCGATGCCGCACCTTCCCCATCGGCCGCCGGAGGATTGGCTTGATTGGACGCATCCGCTCCTCCATCCAACCCGCGTTCACTCCCGTCGCTGCCGTTTACGGTGCTCACCGGAGTGCAACCCGATCCGTACCACCCGAGCGCGGCCGTCGCGATCAACATACCCCACCTGTATCGCCTATCCATTTTCGCTCCTCCTCGAACGTATTGTTTCGGTTGACTCCGTGTGGATGACATCATCCAAAGGATCCATCGTGCCTAACATACGAGTGGCCGTGTCCGCCGTTGAGCATCGCGGCCCACCTTTATCTAATGCTTCCTATGACCGGGGCGCCGAAGCGACTTCTCCGGTGCAGTCGGACCCTCGTGCCCCGGGCCATTACCGGCCGCGAAGGTGGCCACATCCATCAGGTCTACCCAACCGTCGCCGTTCAGATCGGCTGCCGAGAGCTCTTGAAGTCCCAACGATTCCAGATCCCCCACGGCAATCTCCATGGTCGGCCCTCGCGATCGGTCGCCGCCCAAACCTGCGGTGATTGCGCAACATCCGACTGCATCGTACTCAGCGAAATGAAAGCTGAAGATCGAAAAGTCCGTCGTATCCACGATGCCGTTGCCGCTGAGGTCGGCATTCCACTGCGAAGGCGTGGGAGCACCGATAGGAAGTCCCAGGCAGTCGGTGTTGGCCGCGACCTGCGCATTGAACTGCGAATTCAAGATGGCAAAGTCGATGATGTCCTTGTACCCATCGTCGTTCATATCCCCGCTTCGAAGCGGTGTTCCGCCAGTGCTGGAATCAAAACTGGCCGTGTAGATCACGCCTGTGTCCGTGATGGATTCGGTAGTGCGCAGCGTGTGCAACCGGTCCTGCGCGGTGATGCAAGTGTAGACGCCTGCGGGAACGGTCACCGAAACGCCAGTCGCCCGCGATGGGGCGACCCCCGGCGGGTTCGTGGTGAACAACATCTGGGCCTCGACGATCTCCACGGCTTGCGCCGGATTGCTGCAGTTCGAAAGTTCGAACGTAATGCAGCGCAGCATGTCACCGTCCGCTCCGGCGAGTTCGACATCAACTTGCACGATGCTGGTGGCCGTTACAACCACGTCGAAGACGCAGGGTTCACCGGCGATCAACCCGTTCCCGCACACGTCGGTCGCCGTGCAGGTAACACGACTCCGGCCGACCGCAAATGTGTCACCATCCAGCCCGATCGGTTGCTGCGTCCCCAGGCCGCTGCACGTTTCCGCTGGGGGGCAATCGGCGTCAACCGCACATACAGCGCCTGAACCACTGCACTGAAAGGCTTCCTTGACGCAGCTAACCGCCCTGGCTCCGTCGCAGGCATCGATGGCGATCGGGGGAGGCCAACTGACGGCGGCGGAGAACGCGCCCGCGTCGGCATGCACGTTTATGTCGGCCGGGCAGGTGATCCCGAAATCCGGCGCCAGCCCGTCGATGCGAACCGGAACCATGTCGTCTGTGATCAACTCAGTGACGCTGGAACCGGCCGTATCCACTACATTGTTGGGTGGCGTATGCGTACGAAAGTTGACGGTGGCGTCCGGATCGCAAGCGGCAATGGCTTTGAACGTAACGGCCGCCATGACGGAGCCGTCCGCCGAGGTTCCCGCATCCCCCAGGGTGATGCTGACGCTGTAGTCGATCGTTCCATTGACGGCATCGTGGCTAAACAGCAGTGGAACCGGAAACAACGGTCCAGGCGCGATGGATTGATATTCGAGCTTGGTCTGGTCATAGTTCAGAAAAAACTGCCCGCCGACGATCTTGTTGCATCGCACGTGGCAATCCGCATCGTTGTTGCAGGGTTGTCCGGCGTCGGCGCCGCTGGTACAGACAATACCGTTGCATGTGCCGCTGGCCGCGACGCAATCAAGATCGGAAGCGCACGCCCCTCCGTGATTCACCCCACCGAGACATCGATTGATTTCCGCGTCCGCGCCCATTCCATTCATCACGACGTTGACGACCACTTCATTCGTGGTGGGATCCGCAGCCGCACCGGGGAACTGGCACGCGCCGCCGGGACAGTCGGCGTCGCTGGTACAAGGGTTGGCGGCGTTTGTGCCGCCGGCGCAAGTCAGCACCGGATCATAGCAGGTCGTGGGTCCGGGAACGGATACCAGGGCCAGCGTGGGGCAGGCTCCGGTGGAAGGATACGTGCAGATTCCGGCCGTGCAGACGGCGTTCTGGCACATTGGATTGGGGTTCAAGGCACAGATGCCTCCTCCGGTGCACACCGTGTTGTCCACACACGGCGTTCCCGCGTTGTTGCCCCCGCTGCAAAAGCCGTCACAATCGGCGTCCGCGGAGCATGTCGCGCACCCTGCCATCGTCGTGCCCGTGCACGCGCCGGAAACACACTGATCGTTTTCCGTACACACTGCCAGGTCGTCGCAGGCCGTCCCATCGCTCACCGCCTGCGTGCTGCACGCCAGCTCACAGGTTCCGGGCGTGCAATCCGAACCATACGTGCAAGCTGCGCCGGGGGACGGGCTGCCGGCGCTGCAAACCCCTACGGTACACACACCACCGCCGGGGCAGCCTGCGTCGTCCGAACAACTCAATCCGTTGTTGCTCCCACCCTGACAGAGGCCGTCGCTCGCAAGACAGATCAGGCTCTGGCAGACCGGCGCCGTGCCCAGGCAGGTGGGCGACGACGAGACACAAACGCCGTTCGAGCAAACATCAGGAAGCGTGCAGGGATTGCCATCGGTGCACGTCGTGCCGTCCGGCTGGTTGGGGTTGGTACAGACTCCATCAGGTTCCGTGCATACGCCGACGGCATGGCACTGATCCAGAGCCGTGCAGGTCACGAGGCTCCCTCCGATGCACGCCCCACTGCCGTTGCAGAAATCGGACTGCGTGCAAGCCAGCCCATCGTCACAGGGGGTCGTGTCGGAAGCAAACGGATTGTCGCAGGAGCCGGTTGCAGGGTCGCAAGTGCCCGCTATGTGGCACTGATCAACCGCCAGGCATACGACAGGGCTTCCGCCGCACGTCTCGCCGGAGCAAACGTCGCTGGTCGTGCACAAATTGCCGTCATCACATGAGTTGCTGTTGGGCGGGTTGCTGCAGGAACCGGCGGAGCAAACATTGTCCGTGCAAGGGTTGTCAACACAGGTGCCGCCTCCCAGGCACGCCGCGTTGCTCGAACAGGCTCCACCGGCATTCGTACCGCCGCTGCACGTTCCGTCCACACAATCCGCTGCGTTGTTGCAGAAGGGTGGAACAACGGTGATCGTCCCCTCGACACGTACGGTGCTGATGGCACCCGACGGTGTCCATTGGCTCACGGCACCCGTCGCCGTGAACGAAAGCGCAACGTCCCAGGTGCCGGACGCCGCCGCGCTGGCTACCACGGGAAAGCGAACCAGCGGCCCATCGTAGTTGAGCGGTAGCGGGGCACCGGGACTCGTCTTCGCGGCATCGTTGGTGAGCGGGCTACCGGTAACGTCGCTATCCTCACTCGTGAAGATGCCGCCGCCGAACGGATCGGCGATTTCGGTAATATCGTTGGCTCCGGACGTGAACTGCAGGGTCCCAACGGGCGTGCCCTGTGGGCGAAGCTCGACGTTGATCTCGTACCCACCGACGTCGCCATCACCGGGACTGGTGATCAAACCGTACACGTCCAGATTCAGCACTTGCCCCTGTACCACCTCAAGCGACAAAGGGCCGATGGCGGCCGTGGTGTCGCCGACGGTGATCTCAGCGGCTCGTGCGATGCCGACCGCAGCCAGCAGCGTGCCGGCGAGGACCAGGCATCGCATCGACAGCATCATGGATACGCGCATCGTTGCTGCGCTCACGGAACCCAGGCAGAACAGCCTCGGCTCGAACGGCGCCGAGCGCGCGAGCGGGTGATCGTCGGGTCTGGTTGTTTGGCAAGATGCCATCTTGAGTCTCCTGTCTTTCAGTTTGCGGTCATGGCGAAATGAGGCCCAGCTTGAACGAGGTACTCACAAGCAACCGCGCATCGATGAAATCATCCGTAGTGACCAATCGCGTCTTGTTTACGTCATACGGACTATCGATGGCCACGAATTGGGACGTACTCACCGCCAGCCGGATGGCGATGGCGTCGTCGGTAGTGGTAAGCCGGTTGCCATCGCTATCTGCGGGCATGCTGGCGATGTAGAATACGCAGTTGCCGCCCGGCGTCCCATTCCCACTGGGTAAGATCACCGGATTGCCCGTCGCTTCCCCATCCATCGCTACCCCGCCCGTCGAAATTTGGGCGGCGTCCAGCGTGATCCTGAGCCATCGCCGGACCACATCGTAGTCGCCAAGCACCAGGTTTACGACAGTCACGCCGCTTGCGGTGCTCACCGTGGCGGACGCACCGGCTACAACAGCGGCGTCAACCGCCGTAAAGGTCGTGCCGAGACTACCGGTCGTCCAATCGAACGAAAATGCCGCCAGCGGCGTGGTCGCGAAGCTCACCACACGATCAAAGGTCACGCGGATGCCGGTGATGCCTCGCAAATAACTGGTGATGTTGTTGGGGCGGGCGGCGGCACACGTTCCGGGCCCGGGGCAGTCGGCATCATTGACGCAGATGCCCCCATCATTGGATCCACCGGTGCACCGTAGTGGTGCTCCGGCCGCCAAAGACACCCTGCTCGCGTCGATCTGTTGAAACTCGGGCGTTTGAAGGCAGATTCCCCCCGGACATTCACCCGGCAACGAACACAGCAGTCCATCGTTACCGCCACCGCTGCATGTGCCAAAGGCACTGCCCGCGTAGAACACGTCCAACCCGGTCACACGAGGCCCCGCGGCCGCATTCACGCTGATCGCGAGCGAATCCGCCTTTGTCGGCAAGACGGTCGCATTGTCGACGGCGGCCGTCAGCTTCGTTTGGACCGGTGGCGCATCCGCCCGGAAACGCAGCGTGGTCGTGCCGGCGGCCAGGGCGGTGAACGTCAGCGTCGCTACCCTATGATCGATGGCCGTGGACGCGCCCGCCACGTTCATCACAACGACATAGTCAATATCGCCCGCAACATCCACATCGACCGCCTCGGTCCAGCCGACGCCGCCGATCGTGGAATTCGGTATGATCGAGTCCAGTTGCAGTATCGTGTTGTCGAAGTGCATGAACGACTGAACTCCATTGATGGCGGTCGAAAGCGTCGCCACGTCCAACGTCACGGTAACCGTGCCTCCGATTGCAACTGATTCGGAACCGGCGACGACGTTGAGCGCGAGATCATCCGCAGCCATCGCCGGCTTCACGTGAATCACGGCTGGCAGCGCAGCCAGCAGTACGGATGCGAATGGGCCCAAACGCTTCATGAACCATGCACTCTTGTCGCACCACCGGGTTTCAACTCGATCCGTCCGCGACGCCCCTGCGGACACCCGGTGCGTCTGAAGCCTCCGTCCTGTCGCCGTCGTGTGGACCATGTCAATTGTTCATGCCCGGTCGGTCGCAGCCCTTACGCCTTGCACTCGAACGAGCACACCCTTCTCTCACGGTGCGCTGTCATCATCGGGCGCCCGGCCCGGTCATCAGGCTGCCGTAAAACGACGCGTCGGCCACGTCGACGTCACCGTCGTCGTCGTAGTCGAAGGATGCGCAACAAAGCTCCGGGTTCGTGGGATACGCCGGCATCTCACTCGGACCGACCGCGCCGGTGAAACACCCTTGCAGTCGCGCATATTCGGTGAGATCCAGATCCCCATCGCCGTCGCAATCGGCGGGCGGAATCACGCTCACGTCCGCAGAAAAGAGTAAGCCCGTTACATTCTGGTTCGGGGCGTCCGCCCCGAACACGCGCGTCACCGAAAAGCTCCCCCATGTCGGCTCGATAACGATGTGGCTCAAATCCGTCTTCGCCAGGGCCACAAACTGAAACGTGGTCACGTGCAGCCCTGCACCGGTCGCCAGTGCGGAACTTCCGAAAGCGGACAGAGCCGTATACTTTGCGTTGCCATCGAGAAACGTATCGTTGAGCCCGTCCAAGGCCGGGTCCGGCGGAAACCCCGACTGCATCCAATTGTAGGGACCGTTGTTGATAACGCCGATCAACTGGACGCGCGCAGCGTCCCAACTTACAACCACATCCATCGCGGAAATCGTCTGAAATCCGCCGTCGGCCGTCGTTGCCCAAAGACCGATTTCAAACGTCACCCCCGCCGCCACCGTTCGCGGCTGCGGCGCCCAATCCAGGTCCACGTTCCCGCCTCGAGCCGATGCCACCAACGTTGCCCCCATCGCAACAGCGATGCCAAGGCTCACTATCTTCAGTCGTCCTGCCTTCATCGGCTCAGCCCTTTCACGCAATGTCCACCACCTGACCACAAGCCAGATGGAACCCTTCCGGCTTGCGCCGTCGCACGCATCGGCCTGGCCGACCCGCGCGGATCGGCGTGATCACCGTCTGCTTGCTCGACCGCGTTTGCCGTGTTCGCTCTCCTCGATTAGATCAAGCTTGTCGCTGAATTCCGGAAGAATCCGTAGGTCGTGGCGCCGCGCGAATGCGCGAATGTCCCAGACATCCACCACGCCGTCTTGATTGATGTCCGCCGCGCGCGCGGTCGAGGACGACAGATTCCGATCGGGAATACGGTAGATCGGGCGCCGTGTTGCCGCGCCATCGCCAAACGGGTCGCCCGCGAAGCGAGTGCCACAGCCATCCGCGCTATCGCTGACCTTGAGAAAGTTCACCTGCAACACCGTGAAGTCCGCCGTCCCCTGCACACCGTCACCTGTTGCGTCCGCACCAAGACTGGAAGTACGATCGATGGTCGTATCGAAGCTACTGGCGAGAATAGAGAAATCGACAATGTCAACCAGATCGTCCTGGAAGGCCGTCCCCCCGCTATTCTGGAAATCGCCGGACGTCAGGGCATTGCCGCCGGTCAGGTCCACAAAGGCATCGTTGCAGATCGGGTCAAACGTGAGCGCCGCCAAGCGGCTCAACGTGTGACCCGTCCGGACGCTGATCCAACCGGCGGCCGTGGACACGCCCGTCAGGTTCGCGGTTCCGAACCCGGTCGAATCGAACGTCACCGCTTGCGTAATGTTGGTGACAATGTTGGGCGTTCCGCATTCCGTGATTACGAAGATCACGTCACGCGTGACTGGTGAAGGCGTCCCCGGCGGCGATTCCGGCGTTAGGGCATCGATCGCGATATCGACCGTGACCGTATTGGCCGGATTCACGCCGGCACACACGCCGGCCCCGTCGCACACATCCGTCGTCGTGCACGCGTTGCCGTCGTCGCAGGCCGCCACGTTGTTCGTATTGACGCAGCCGGTCGCCGGATCGCAGGTATCGTCGGTGCAGACGTTGCCGTCGTCGCAGTTCGGCGGCGCACCCCCGACAC
>JBHHUB010000016.1:0-33579 GCA_046753625.1 Phycisphaerae bacterium
CCGCTCGATCTCGAAGCGCAGAAGGACGTGGAGGTTGTAGGTGACCTCGTCCGCCTCAACGCGAATCATCGACGGCGCAACCGCATTGATCGCGCCGTAAAACGCATCCAAAGAAACGTCCGCCAGCGCCGACGCAAACTGCTTCTGCGTTTTGGTGTAGTGACATTCCCAAAAAGCGCGACTGCGCCCGACCATGTTTTCCCACAGGCGCGACTGCGACTCGTGAATCCCGAGCGAAACGGCCTCCCCCATCGGCGTGAAACAGTGCTCGGCCCCCATCCCCTGCTCGTACAAGCCGTGCCCCGCTTCGTGCATGGTGCCGAAAATCGCGCAGGGGAAAAAGTCCTCCTGGTACCGAGTCGTGATCCGAACGTCGCCGCATCCGCCGATCGTCGTGCAAAACGGGTGGACGGAAACGTCGTCCCGGCCGGAGTCGAAATCGAACCCCAACGATTCGGCCAGCACCCGGGACAGTTCGGCTTGCTGCTGCTGCGGATAATGGCGAGTCAGGATGGATGCGTCAGGCTGCCGCGATGCCTGGCCGATGCGCCCCAGCAACGACGCCGTGGCGGTTCCCAACTCCTCGAAGAGCACGTCGATCTGCCCGGCGGTCGCGCCGGGCTCGTACTCGTCAAGGAGCGCGTCGTAGGCTTCCGTCGTGAACCCGATGCACTCGGCCTGCTGTTTCTTGAGCCCGACCATTTGCTCCAAAAGAGGCGCGAAGACGCGAAAGTCGGAGGCCTGCCGAGCTTGAATCCACGCGTCTTTCGCCAGCGAGGAAACCTTTGCGATTTCCTTGACCAACGCTGTAGGAACCTTCGACGCCCGATCAAAACTGCGCCGCGTCTCGCGTACGTTCGTGGCGGCCACCGGGTCGTCGTCACCGACCCGCACGCGTTCGAGCAGCTCACGCGTCATGCTCGAGACAAGCTGTTCGTGGGCCAAACCGGCGATCAGCGCCGACTGCTGAGCCCGCGCGGCCACACCGTTTTTCGGCATGCACACTTCCTGATCCCAGTCAAGCAACTGCGCGATCGAGTTAAGCCGACCGATGTCCTTCACACGCTCCATCAGCAAACCATAGGCATCCGACATGATGATCTCCCACGACTTATTCGCTCGTACCGGCCGACCGCGTGATCAACCGCGCGCCGCCGGAACCCTACCGCGAGGCAAGAACCACGTCCACCAAGCGACCGCCGTAGGGGTAGGGCAGGGTGCAAGACTGAATCGGCGGCGCCCATGGATCGCCCGTGCCCCGTTGACGGGGCATTCCCGCGAAGCGGGCCACCAGGCCGGCCTTTGGGGGTCGGTCAAAGATCATCCATCTCTGTCTGCGCCAGCCTGTTTCAACGGACTTTTTCGGTTTCGGGTAAGCCCGTTGAAACGGGCTGGCGCTAAGAGGAGCAGGGGTTGGTCGCTTCCCGGGCGTAAAACGTCCGGGCTAACGGCCCTTCGGGAAAGACCGCTGAAGCGGTCTGCCAAATACGAGCCACCAAAAACACTTCGCCACCAAAGGGTACGGTGTGACCGACGAGGCACTCGCCAAGGTCGTCATGCACCCGGTAGGACACCGCCATGGGAGCGGATCGATTCTACTTGCCGAATCCCGGCGCTCCGGTCATACTTCCTGGGCGCGTGCGGTCGACGTGCCGCGCGTCTGGGCGCTTCTGTACTGAGAAACTTGGAGAATCCGGGTGCCACCAATCAAGGATCTTTTTCGAGAATCACCGTTCGAGCCGCTTCGATACCACATGACGGCGGTTATGAAATGCGTCGCGTATGCCAGGCCTTTGCTTGAAACCGTGCGAGACGGGCAATACGAAAAACTTCAGGAGTTGGCCAAGGAAGTATTCAAAGCCGAGCACAAGGCCGACATCATCAAGAATGAGATCCGCCAGTCCATCCCCAAACGGTTTTTCCTCCCCGTATACCGGGGTGATCTGCTCGGATACCTCAAGCTTCAAGATGACATGGCCGATTCCGTCGAAGATCTGGCCGTCCTGCTCACCTTGAAAGACCTCCCGTTGCCGGCGCCTCTGGTGCAGCCCACCTTCGAATACCTGGACAAAGTCGAAGCGGTGTGCATGGAAACCAAGGGGATCGGCGACTATCTGCCCACATTGGTCGAAGGGGACATGGTCGGCAAAGAAGCCGAGCATGTGCTCGCCATGATCGCCAATGTCGAGAAAGCGGAGTGGGAGGCCGACCGCCTTCAGTATTCCCTATCTCGGGCGCTGTTCGCCCACGAGAATGAGATCAAGCCCGCGGACCTGATGCTCTGGTTCCGCATTTTTGGAGAGCTGGGCCAACTTGCCAACTTCGCGGAGAAGGTGGGAGACCGGCTCCGCCGCATGTTGTCATCCTGAAACGCCGGACCTCCGACACAGTCCGCGGTCCGGGCATTTCACCAAACCCCCGAGCGATGCTTCCAATGCGACTCAATGGCGTCAGAAACGGCTGGGGCAACACCTCGCACGACCCGGCAACCAGGATCAGATCATCCCATGATTGACGTCGCCAATCTAGCCCCGTTCCACCTTGCCTGCCTGGGCGTGGCCGTATGCATGTTGCTGTGGGATACGATCGAGGTCGGGCGAAACGACGCCGCCAATCTCACCAACGCCGTACTCGGGGCCAGGGTCCTCCCACGGCGTACGGCCATCCTGATTGCGGGCCTGGCCGTGGTTCTGGGCGCGGTGCTGAGTAGCGACGTCGTCGACACCGCCCGCAAGGGGATTTTTGACCCCAATGGCATGGGGACGCTCGAAGCCGCTCTAGCAGTCTACATCTCCGTGTACATCGTAGATACCGTCTTACTGTACAGCTATTCGGCGTTTGGCATGCCCGTCAGCACGACGGCCTGTCTTGTCTTTGAGCTGCTGGGCGCGGCCGCCGCCGTCAACTATTCGACCATCCACTGGAACAAAGCGGGCGTGGTCATGCTCGGTATTTTTTGCTCCATCGTGATTTCCGGCTCTGCCTCATTCATGATTCAGCGAGCCGCTAGAGGGGCCATCCGCAACAAAGTGGCGCACCTGCCGACCCTGTTGCTGCACGGTGGCTGGATCGGTGGCGGCATGGCGGCGGGCTTGTCCTACTTCCTGCTGCTCAAGGGCATGAAAAACGTCGCTTGGATCGCATCGTTCAAGCAATTCCTCGGACGCTTCGACGAGTTCATGGGCGTCCACATCTCCGCGATCATGATGCTGGTCTTGCTCTGGGGCTTTTTCGGCATCGCCATCCACATCACACTCGTCATTTATCGAAAACGCGCGGCGGAACTTCTCTTCTCCGGACTCGCGATTATCGGCATGATTGCGCTGGCGTTTGCCTTCGGGCAAAATGATCTGGCGAACTGCGCATCGCCGGGCTTGTCCGCCCTGGCGCTGCTCAAGACACAAAGCCTGGAAGTCGGTACCAAAGTACCGATCGCCTGGTGGATGCTCTTGATCAGTGGAATCCTCCTTTTCGTGGGAATGACCACAAAAACATCCTCCCGCGTCACCAAGGCGGCTATTGCCGCCGGCAGTATGGGGGACCACGTAGCCCTATGGGCGCCGAAGTGGTGCGTCACCTTGGCGCGCAAGCTACTCCGTTTTCGCGGTGCGGCACCGGCGCTGTCCCCCCGCGCCGGCTTCACGAAAGCCGGAAAAACCATCCACTACGACACGCTTCGCGCCTGTGTGATCACGTCGGTATCGGCGAGCGTAATCGCCACCGCCAGCAGCCTTGGTCTGCCCGTTTCCACGACATACGTGGCGTTTGCGGCCGTCGTCGCGACCGGATTGGCCGATCGTATCTACCAACGCGGTGATGCCGAATTGAAACTAGGCCGGTCGATTTGGGTGGTAACCAGCTGGGTGCTCTCTGCAGTTATTGCAGTTTGTACGACGTTCGTGGTGGCTTTGCTGGTAAGTAAACTCCGAATCATCGGGATCGTCACCTGCATCAGCCTCAATCTCGTCGTTCGCTACTTCCTCAAGAGCAGAGCCGACGCTCAGTATGAATTCGTCAAGGATGAAGCCTACGAACGGGCCCACCCGGACGAATTCGCCACCGAAGACTCTTAGTCAGACGCCGCCCACCGGCGGGCGGCCGTGTCCATTATTTGACCGCCCGCGCGACACCAGCACGTCGCAGCCCGATAAAAACCGACCTCATCCTCGTGGAAGCCATTCCGGCAGGCAGCGCCGCAACCCAGCCCCCGCTCGCCACAGGCTATCGGGTGCGTCGAAGGCAGCCCATGGTGGGATCAAGGCGGGCTTAAGAACGGCATGTGCCAACATTAGAACGTTCTAATAATCGCCGATCCGATTTGCGGCTCGGGTAAGATCCGACCGTAGCACATACCGTGGTTTCTCGGACGGGGCATCGGGCGTGGGGTATTGCCGGAACCCGCGAGTGCCGCCGGATATCAGCGTTCCCAAACAAGACCGATGGGCCACTAGGGGGTTGTCGACGTGGGGATCCAGGAGGCCTTGGGGATTTGAGGAGATTTGGGCGACCGAAAGTGATACAATCAGCCTCACTCATCTGGGGCTGGGCCGCCATTTTCGAGGAGTTTCGAAGGCCAAGTTGGTTAGCTACACCGGTGCGGGTGGGGGCTCGCGCGTTAGCGCAACGTGGGGATCAAACGGAGAGGAACTGAGATGTCTTGGATCAAGCGTAGCTCATTGTGGATAGTCGTAGGAGGGTTTTGGATCCCGGGCCTGTGTCTCGGCCAGATTCCGGACCATCCCATCATCACGGAGGTCTTCAACAACCCGACGGGCAACAATGACGCCCCGGTTGGCGCGGACGCGGGCAATCTCCACCAGGAATTCATCGAGATCTACATTCCGCCGCTGGCCAACCTCTCGGCGGGCCTGAACGCGGATGCGTTGAACCTCGCGTTTTATGAAGTCGAAGGCGATCGCAGCAGCAGCGGCAACACGCTCGTCAACTATCGCTTCGACTTGCCGACGTTTGACCTCAACCCGGCGAACGGCATGACCGGGCTTCCGCGACCCGCGAGCGGGGTGGTCGTGCTGGGCTGGGTCGATTACGTGTTCCCCAACGCGGGCAACTGTTCCGGCAACGGGCAAGCTTGCAGCGTATCGAGCCAGAACTGTGCGGACGGATCGAGCTGTCGCTCCACGCCGACTGCCCTGGCGGGTACGCCGGGCACCCGTGTGGCCATGGTCAACGGCGGCGTCACGTCGACCGGCGACTTTCTGTTCGTCGCTATCAACGGGGACCAGTTCGGCGGGACCACCAACTTTCCGACCCCTCCGGCGCTTTCGTTTATCAACATGCCCAATGAGGCCAACAGCGGTATGATCCAGAACGGTTCGGGCGCATACTTGCTCGTCAACCGGGATGATCCCGGTTATGTCGAACTCTACGACGACGGCGACCCCGTGCACGTTCCCCCGATTGCCAATGCGGATCCCTCGCTGGCGACGGGGACTGTGCTGCAAGTCTCTTCTTTCCTGGACGGATATGCCGCCAACGACGATTCCGGGTTCGTGGTCACGGATCAACCGTACCCCCTTGGGACTTCCATCGACCTGGCGGACGTGCTGGGCGCCGGGACGCCCTACGCCTTGCTCATCGCTCAGATTGCCGAAGAAGATACCACCGCGAAGACGCCGAGCCTCGGGGGCGGCTATGCCCGCATGTTCGTCGATGTCCCCAAGACCACCGAAACCGCCGCCCCGGACAATCCCGTCACGGATGCCTTGAATGCCTATCGCCTCGTGCGCAACGAGGGCCCGTTCTTCCCCACGCCGGGCCGCGCCGTGCTGACGACAAGTCCGCCCGAGTTGGGCGTGGCGACGAGCCAGGCGGTCGCCATCGAGGTGCTCGGCGAGACCACCGCGCATCCGGGGCTGATTGCCGCCAACACAGGTGGGGCGTTCCCCATCGACATTGCCGTTACGGGCGGAACCCCTGATGTGCCCGGCATCATTACTCTTGGCGCCGGCTTCGCCGTCACGAATGTTGCCGGTCAGACCTTCGCGTTCCCCACTGCGGCGATCACGCCCACCCCGCAATCGGTCGATGGCGCCACCGTTTCTGGAACGGTCGACGTGGAGGCAACGAATTCCAACGTCGGCGATCCGGCGGTCCTCAGCCCCTTGCAGACGGTACCGGTCACGGCCACCGTGCTCAAACCCACGACCGGTACCGCCGCGAACGGTTTGCCTTTTCAGACGACCATTTTTGTCGCAGTGCAAGGTATCTCCGCGCAAGCGGGCGTGAACAACGAGTTCCTGACCACCTCCTTGGGCCAGTTTCTCGCCGCGCAGCCGGACATTACCGCGCTCGATACGAATGGCAACGGTCTTGCGCTGATCAATCCAATCACCAACATCGCACTCGGATCGGTCGTCCAACCGATGGTCAAGGACCTCCCAGCCGACGGAGAAGAATGCTCGACCTGGCAGAACCCCGCCGGTCCGGTCGGCGGGCTGGATTTTGCGACAACGGTCACGACCTCCGCGGAGGTGCAAAGCGGGAGCACGGCCTATGACACCAGCATCGGATTCTGCCCGATCACCCAGCAAACGGTGATCCGCTCGATTCGCCTCAACGTACCGGATACCCGCACCTTCGGAGGATCGTTTTCGCCAAGCGAAACGGTGCATTTTATCGACGCCACGGGAACGGTGGGCATCCTGACCAGTGGGTTGACCAACACGACCACCACGCGAACCTTCGAAGCGGCCATCATCGACACCAACGTCCGTACGAACAACACCGTAGAAAGCGGAAACACGGATGACTTCGGCATGTTGCTCAGCGTGGCCGAGACCGAGCCCGGTGCGCCGGTGGTTGTGGGTGAATTCGTGGCCATCAGCATGACCGGCGGATTCGGCCTGGCAGACATCGACTCCCTCTCGGTTCCGGAAGGGGACCACCTGGCCAACATCATTTACTTGGACTTGGACAACCTGCACGATGTCCTGGGCATCAAGGCTGTCGAAGCCTTTTACGTGGTGGACGCCGGGGCCAGCGGCTCCGTGGATGTCATCGAGGCGTTCAGCCTGAACTTATCCGCCGCGGGAGGCCAGTGCCAGACCAACGCGGATTGTGACGACGGCGTGTTCTGCAATGGAGCCGAAACATGCGACGCGTTCCAGACGTGCCAGCCGGGGACGCCGCCCAATTGCAGCGACGGCATCGCATGTACGACCGATTCCTGCAATGCCATGACGAACCAATGTGACCACATCCCCAACAACGCGGTATGCAATGACGGTATTGCATGCACTAGTGACTCGTGCAATCCCGCCGTCGGATGCCAGAATCTACCCAACGACGCAGGTTGCAACGACGGTATTGCATGCACTAGTGACTCGTGCAATCCCGCCGTCGGATGCCAGAACCTTCCCGACAACGGTCTTTGCTCCGATGGGGTCTTCTGCAACGGCGTGGAAGCCTGTGACCCCGCCGCGGGCGATCCGATTACCGGGTGCACCAATCCCGGACCGCCCTGCCCCGACTGCAATGAGGTGGACGGATGCGGATGTATGGCCCCGCTCGCCGAGGGGATGGGCAACCGCTACCTGCGGCTCACGCCGAAGCCCATCGGGGGGCCGCTGCCTTCGGCGCTGGTCGTATCGAGTTGCGGTGGGACGATCCAGCAATATGTGGGACCGCTGCCTGGAGAGACCGGGGTGGTCGGCTTTGATCAGGATGGCGACGGTGTACCGGAAAGTACGGTGGCGGGGCTGGTCGACGACCCAGCCAACGCCCTCTGGTTGACCTCCGACCAATGGGGCGGATCCGTATTCGTTACCGGCCTCCTTGTAGCGCCGGACACTTGCTTTGATGTGTTCGGTGATTGCGGCAGCCCCGGGAATCCGATCCTGACTCCGCCGGTTCCGGTCTGCACGACGCTCTATGGTGATATCGACCTGGGCGGGTCCGCCAACCTTGCGGATGTTTTTACGATCGTACTCGGTTTCCAGGGCGTATTCACCGACGCACAGCGTGCCGCGCTCGATTTGGCTCCTTGCCAGCCGGACCAGGTGATCAACATCGGCGATGTCTTTTTCGGCGTCCTGGCGTTCCAGGGGACGCCATTCGCAGTCACCTGCGCACAAAGCACGTGCCCGTAACGCGAACCGCTGCCCGCTCTACAATCGAGGCCGCGCTGCGCGAATCGGTCGGTGACCTGCTTTCCGATTCGGTCGAACCATCGTGCTTAAGGGCGACGCCCGTGGAGAACCAATGTCCGTGAAGGATGAACTCATTACGATCGTATCCGGACTTCCGCGCTCCGGAACCAGCATGATGATGAGCATGATTGCTGCCGGTGGAATCCCCCCGCTCGTTGACGGCAAGCGCACCGCAGACAAGGACAATCCGAAGGGCTACTACGAATTCGAGCCCGTCAAACACACCGCCAAGGATGCGTCCTGGGTGGATCAGGCCGGCGGCAAGGTCGTCAAGGTGATCCACACGTTGCTGCTTTCGCTCCCGTTGGATCGGCGTTACCGCGTGGTGTTCATGTTGCGCGACCTGAGTGAGGTCGTGCGATCCCAAGATGAGATGCTGCGACGCTCGGGAAAACCCTCATCGCCCCACGCCAACGAGCAGATCAAAGCGTTCTACGCCGCCCAGCTCGATCAGGTCAAGCAATTCCTGAAAGACAAAGATTGTTTTGAGGTGCTGTACGTGCCCTACGGCGAAATCATCGAATCGTCCGGCCGGTGGGTGGATGCGGTCAATCTGTTCCTGGGCGAGTCCCTGGATGTCGATGCCATGCGCGCGGTCGTGGACCCCACGCTGTACCGCCAACGCGCCCAGACTCCCTGAGCTGTAGCCCGACCACCCTCGGCGGCGTGGTCGCCCGGGACTGATTTTCGACCAGATGTAAGCGCAGGGCCGCTGTGCTGCACGAATACGCATCAAGCCATCGGCACGATCCCGCCAAGTATGCGTGGCCGCGTTCTAACCTATGTAGCCGAGGTCGCGAATGCGCCGGATGACTTCGTCGTGAATGGGAACGTCCTGTCCTCCTGTCGGCGCGCATCGCTGAACACAGCCGTTCCACCACTGATCAAGCCCGGCGATCATCTCGTTTAGCTTGGCCTCGGCTTGGTCGGCGAGATTGACTTGCTCGCGCGGGTCGGCATTCAAGTCGTAGAGTTCGTACGTTGAGGTGGACGGATACGCGCCGAACAACTCATGCGGCGTCTTGCCAAGCACATCTTCGTCCTGGGGAACGTTGAAATGGATCCGTCGGTGAAGCTTCCATTGCCTGCCATGCATCACTTGGGTATAGCGGTTGCGAATCTGAAGCTCGCCATAGGCGAATTCACTCGGCTCGAGCAGATCAACGCCCTCCAGCGAGTGCGCCAATCCGGCCGCCTTGAGCAACGTGCAGGGAATCTGCGTCAGGCTCGCGGGGTGATCCAGCACGAGCCCTTGCGGACCATCGGGAATGCGCGCGATCAACGGAACGTGGGTCAGCTCGTCGTACAACGACTGCCCGTGCCCGAGCATACCGTGCTCGAGAAACTCCTCACCGTGGTCCGCCGTCACGACGATCATCGACTCGTCCAGCATACCGCGGTCCTTCAACGCCTTGAGAACCAGTTTGATCTTGCCATCGAGGCGGCGCACGGCCGCGTCATACATTTGAATCATCTCAACGAGCAGATCGTCGCCGAGCGTTTCCTCACCGCGAGACACGGCGCGCCGCAGCCGGGCGTAGTCCCGCGCGGAAAACGAACCAAAATGGTTGGTGTCGCGGTCTCCTCCGAACATCTTCATGTGGCGGCGCCGGGGCTTGTAGGGCCAATGCGCCTCGAGGAAATGTAGGTAGGCGAACGACCGCGCGTCTTCCTCCCGGTCCAGCCAATCGTTGTACTGCGCCAGCAGGCGATCCGCCTTGCCCGCACGCGGAACGTACGTTTCAAACCCCCGATTGATGCGCGTGAACGTGTCGAGCTGGGAATTGTTGATGAACGCGCCGCATCGCCAACCGCCGGATGCGAAGGTTTCGGCGAGCGTCGGCTGCGTCGTCGCCAGAATATCCGTGGTAACGATGGGCCTCAGTTTGCTCCGCTTGATGCCCTGAAACGCACCGTGCTGGGAAGGGTACAACCCCGTCAGCATGGAGGCGACGGCCGGCTTCGTCCATGAGCATGCGCTGTGCGCGTTGCGCCACACGACCCCCTCCTCGGCCAACGCATCCATCGTAGGTGTCGTCGGGCGGTTGTAACCGAAAGAGGATACGTGATCCGCACGAAGGCAATCGATGGCGATCAATACAATGTGACGGATCACCTGTGCCACCTCCACGATTCAGTGCCCCATGGCTGCCGCATAGGCCCACCCCAACTATCCATGACCGATCTCCCAGGAACCATTGATTTGACTCTCGCCGACGCCCCACAGGTTTTCGATGATCTCCGGGTCGACGCCGCGCAGCACGTGAATGCAACCCAACCGCGCCAAAGCGCAGCCAAGGTAAAAGCGAAGCCGATCCCGATCGATCCGACCGCCTTCGGACAGATAACGTGCAACCAACGCCATACCCTTTTGCTTGCCGGAATCCACCGTGCCACCGGATGTCAGTTCATCGAGGAACTCGTGTGCGAGGTATGTGGCCACGTCCACCTCGACGTGTGCCAAGGCCAGCGTATCCAGATCCGTCAGGTAAACGTATTCCCCATCGTGCTGCAACTGGCGTTCGTAGAAATCGCGGTGCGCGATGCGCGTCGGCGCCCCGCTCGCCGCAACCGCCAGCGACCCGATACCCGCCCAAACCTGCGACGCCCGCTCGCCCGGCATGTGTCCGAATCGCTGACAACAACCGAGCCACCGGTGAACCGTTTCCAGTTCCTTGCTCGCGTCGTGGACCGGCAGCTTGTCCATGAAGTCCACCGAAACATCATGCAGCGCCGCGAGCAAGTCCGCCGCCCGCGTGATGCGGCTCGCCGCGTCCGGCGGATGCCCTTCATCAAAAGTCACGGGCTCGGAAACCAGCATTCGTTCCTCGACGCAAATCCGCTGCGCCAAAGGAATGCGAACATTGCCACCGGAGCGTCGCTCAAGCGCGTCGGCAAACGCGCCCGGGTAATGATCGAGCAAAATCGCCGGCATGCGCCGAAATACCTTGTAGTACGCCACGATCCGCCCATCGCCGGGGTGCACCTCGGCAAACGTGCAGCGCTTCGCGGCGCGGTACGCCACGATGCGGTGGCACGGCCGATCCCCTGCCAGCGCCGCACGATCGGCAGCCGACTCTTCCCCAACCGCGCCGCCCGCCTCCGCCGTCGACTCGCCTCTCAATATCCGCCGCGCCGCAGGCAAATGGGCATCGTAGTCGGGTGACCAGAGCGACACGCCCAGCGGCGCACTGGCAATACGAACTCCCAATAGGTACTCCCCCGCCCCAAAGCGAGGCGCGCGGTGTTCCGCCTTAACGGGGTCCGCCGTTCCCGCTTGGCCTTGAATCAGATAGGGCGTCGCACGGCCGTCCCGCAGAATCTGAAGCGACAGCTCAAAGGTAAGCGAATCTTTTTTCCCCGGCCAGATGCGCGACGGGCGCAGATCGACGAGGCGCGTACCCTGCGGCCAATCGAGGTGGTCCTGCAACCACGCCAACAGCGGGGCGGGTGCTTGCAGCAATCGCTCCACCCGACGCACCCGCTCTTGATCGACGCCGACCTGGCCGGGCTCAGCGCCTAGGGCATGCAGTTGGAACACGGCGCGAACCCTCCGGCCAGCGCTTCACGCGCCGATTTGAACACCACGAGGCGATCCGGATTGATCTTGGCCACCTCGGGGCAGTCCGGACGGTGAAAATTGCCGTACTTGGGGTCGGCCGGATAGTGCGCTTTGTGGCTGTTTTTCCGGTGTTTCCAAATACCGACACCCTTGCGGCGAGCGTGTTTTTGTGCTTCCAGCAGCTTGTCCGCAAAGCGGTGCTCGGCCGCCGTCGAACGAACGTAGGCCAAGCCTTCGCGAACCAGAATCTCATTGATGAACCCTTGTCGCGTAAACGCGTATCCGCGAATGCGCTCTTCCTCTGGATCCGGCGGGCTTTCAAAACGAAGCCGAACGGCCTTGTCGGCCACGAGCTCTTCATTCCGTGCCTTGGCTTCTTCGAAAAGCGGCTCACTGGGATAGAGGCTTCGAATGCCCGCGTACTTCAGTTTCCGACCGTCCTTGAGCTTCACCGAATGACCGTTGCGCACGGCCTTCACCTTCGCCCGAAATGCGATCTCCTGCGGAGCCGCCTCGGCCGGGCCGCCCCAAAACGAAGGCACCGCCCACACGCCGGCGGCAACCGCCACCAGCCCACCCGTGATCGGCCAAACCCAACGAGGATATGATTTGATGTCCATGACCAGATCAACCTCCCCCGATTTGCGTTCCGCGAAGCTTGGGATCCCGATTGGGATAATCCAGCTTCTTCCAAATCTGCCTGACCACATTGTTGTCGAATCGGTCGAACGGGTGCGCCAGGTCGTTCTTCAGCAGCAGCTTGGGAGCGACCACGAACTGCCCATGACCGTCTGAATAAACTACGTTGACACCCCGCTTGTGGGCCGTCTTAACCACTTTGGGCAAATGAAAGACATCGGCCACAAAAGCGCGCGTCTTCTTCAACTGCGAGAAACTCTTGCCCGACAGATGAAACCGCCGCGCATAGCCAGAGCGCGTGTCGAAATTGCGAACGACGGGCCAAGGGTTCTCCGGCGTGTTGAGCATGTGAAAGGGATCTTCCTGAACCGGGCAAAAGAATATCCGGAGGTCATCCGTCATGCCCTCGTGGATCAGCGGACCGAAATTCTGCTCGAAGTCCTCACCGTCGTAAATGAGGTAGTTGTACTGCCACGAGCCGTCGTCCAAGTCGTTGTTCAGATCGGGAAACTTCCCGAAGTCTTGAATGTAATGCGAGTGGGTGATGTACAACGATCGAAGCCGGTTCAGACACTGGGTCCGCTTTGCGGATTTCCTCGCCTTACTCAGCGAAGGAAGCAAGAGCCCCGAAAGCGCCCCGATGATCGCCATTACGATCAATAACTCCATCAGGGTAAACGCGATACGCCGTGATGATTCCATGTGGTTTTGTCTTGTTCGCGCCATGATTGCCGATCCGTCAACGCTCGTATCTGATGTCCCACTCGATCCACGGTATCTCCGCGAATCACCGCAATGATTCCCATTTACCTTCACAGCCATAAGCCACTGCACGATCCGTTCCGGATCACAGTGAGTTCGCGCAGCCTCAACAACGAATTACAATCAATCGCCGATGCGGGCCCGACACGATCCTCCGGACGCGAACCCGCACCCCAAACATGCCACACCTACTCCGTATCTTTGCTCGCACATTGCTCCAAGGCAAACGTGATACAACTTCGGGCGATCGAAACCCAATCGCGCCTCAGGTGCCGCATCATACCACGACCCAGCTCCAATGCCGCCAGGGCCGAATAAACCGCCAGTTTGTGCCGCTCCGGCGACGCTCCCGAAACGCTAGACCACGCGTCCAGGAAAAGCCGGCTCCATTGCTCGGCCGTATCAACCGACACTTCAAAATCAGGCCGAGGACCGCATAGCCGAATCTGCGTTGCCATGGTGGCCACATCACGCATGGCATCCCCGCTGGCCATACGCTCCAGATCAAACAGAATAACGCGTTCCCGCTTGCAGGCGATCTGCCCCAGATGCAAATCGTTGTGAAGCGTTACCGGCTCCGCGACCTCAATCTTACTCAGCGCCGAGCAAAGCACTCGCTCAAGCCCCTGCAGCTCAGCTTTCCACTTCGGCTCAGCGGCCGCTAAGTCTTCACACGCCAAACGGGCGCCTTCCGCGAGCCCGTCCGATAACAGAGGCGGCAGATCGGGTACGTCGATCCGGTGAAGATTCGCCAGCCGCCGCGCCACACCGCCGAGCACCTCGTTCGCGTCGCCCGCTTCAAGCGCCTTCACCAAACTGCTGCCGCGAATCCACTCGACCGCCAGAACCGTGTTGGCATCCACGCTCCCGATAATCTTGGGTACGCAAAAGCTCGCTTCCGTGTTCGACTCGATGGCGTTGAGCGCATCGTGCCTTTGCCGCAGCACGGCATGCATCGCCGCCCGCGCGCATCGGACCGCCAGGCGCCGCTTGATCGGTGGGCCGCCTCCCTCGGGCTCAAACTCCGCCCGCAGACGAATGATCCATTTCTGCTCGGGCACATAACGCACGAGCAGCCGCTGCAACGTCTCGGGAACAATACGCCCGTCACCGGTCTTTTCCGACCATTGCGCCCATGTCTTCGCCGTGGTATCTCGTCCGGCGAACTTTCGCATCCCGCGAAGACGCCGATCGTTGGGAAACACGTAGGCTTCCACATCGGCCGAGCCAAGTTCGAGCCGCGTGCCACGCCGCGACAGCGGCGCTCTAAGCGGAGCTTGCAAGTAAATCAACTGCCCTTCGGGCCAATAGCGATTCGCTTCGATGTCTCCGGCGGGCAGCAATACATACGCGACCCGCAGGTAGCGCCCCGGATGATACAGCGCCTCGATGCGCCGCGCGCTCGCCCAGCCGAGCCGTACCGACGCATCCACCTGCGCCAACTGCGCCCGGCACGCAGCCAATACCGCTTGCTCATTCAAGCAGTCGGAGAACCCGGCAATCGCATGCTCCGACGGAATAGCATCGTTCATCGTCAACATGCCGCGCGCCCGTGCAATCCCAGCAACCCCGATCGATCTCCTCCATCGACATACATCGCAGCATACTCGCCACCGGCCGCCAGCAATTCGCGGTGGGTTCCCGATTCGATCAAGCGTCCGTGGTCGATCACAAGAATCCGGTCGAAGCGATCCATGTCGGCCAGGCGGTGGCACACGACGATGGTCGTCGCCTGATTGTGGCTCGCGTGCCACGATGCTTCCACGGCTTCACGCGTTCGGTTGTCCAATCCGGTGGCGGGCTCGTCTAGAATCAGCATGGCGGGATTGCGGAGCATCGCTCGCGCCAACGCAATCCGTTGTTTTTCCCCACCGGAAAGCGACGATCCGCTTTGCCCGAGCACGGTTTCGTACCCATCGGGCAACTCGCTGATAAACTGGTGCGCCTGGACGCGACGTGCCACTCGCTCGATCTGCGACTGCTTCGCATCAAACCGGCCCAGCGCGATGTTCTCCGCGATCGTCATCCCGAACAGCACCGTATCCTGATGGACCCAGCCGATCTGCTTGCGCAACGACGCCAACTTGATGTCGCGAACATCGTGCCCGTCCAGCAGCACGCTTCCTTCCTGCGGGTCATAGAATCGAAGCAACAGCTTGGCGATTGTGCTCTTGCCCGCTCCCGTATGGCCAACGATCGCCACGCGCTGACCTGGCTCGATGCAAAACGAAACATCCGATAGCGCCGGCAGCCCGTCGTCATACGCAAACGAAACGTTGCGAAACTCCACATGCCCCGTGCAACGAGTCAGCGGCACCGCTCCGGGACGATCGGCGATCGAAACCTCGATGGCGAACACTTCAGCCACGCGTTGGCCGCAGGAAGTGGCCTTGGCCATCTGGCTCGCCATCTTCGCAAACTGACGCATCGGCTTCTGAAGCGAGCGGAGGTACGAGATAAACACCAGAAGATCGCCCGGCGTCATCTTGCCGGCGAGCACCGAACGAACACCCACGAACAAAATACCGCACATCGCCGCCGCCGAGGCCAGGGCGACGACGCGCTGAAGCTTGGATTGCAGTTTGGTGGTCTTCAGCGAGGCACGCACCGAACTGCGGTTCTGGCGTGCAAACCGCTTCTGTTCCAGCGGCTCCCGGTTGAAGGCCTGAACGACCGCCATGGCGCCCAACACGTCGTGCGCAATACTGGCGACTTCGCTTTCCTTCTCGCGCTGCGTCCGCGTGGCTTTGTTGATCTTCTTGGAGATACGCCAACTGATCCAAATCACCAGCGGCACGGTGCTGACACCAAGCGCCGCCAGGACCGGGTTCAGCCAGAACATCACCGAAATCATCGCCACCAACAGCAATAAAGCCTGACCGGCCGTGATCAAGGCGTTGACCAGCATCTGACGCAACATCTGAATGTCGCCCGTGAGGCGCATCAACAAATCACCCGTACGGCGGCGCTCGTAAACGTCCGGCGCCAACGCCTGAAGGTGGGCGAACAAGTCCGATCGGATCTTGCCCACAACCTTCTGGCCCGTCTCCGCCAGGAGGACGTCTCGGAAATATCGGAACATCGCGTCGAACGCGGCGATCGCGAGAATCCCCACGCAGACCCAAATCAACGCGCGCAGCGGCGTCGGGCCGATCTGCGCCATCGTTTGGGCCAACCAGGAAGACTTGATCTTGGTCGTAAGAATATAGTCAAAAATGACTTTGATCGGCCACGGAGCCAGGATCTGCATGAGGATCACGCCCAGGGCCGAACCCATGGCGCCCGCGAGTTTCCAGCGGTGCGGACGAATGTAGCGACCAAAGCGCGCAAAGATGGCTTGCACCTGACTGAGTCGGAGCTTGCCGCGACTGGTTTTGAGCGTCCAGCGAACCATTATGTGGCCTCAGGCGACAAGGCTTCCAAAGCCTCCGGAATCACCGGTACGACCACGCGCGGAGCCTTGTTGACCCGCTTCGCGCGACCGACCGCATCGCCAAACCATTCCTTCATGGTGCCTACGTTCGATTCAATGTTGAATCGTTCCTCAACCCGACGACGCCCACCGGCCGCCAAACGCATCGCCAGAGACGGATTCACCAGAATCTCCTTGATGGCATACGCCAGCCCCGGCACGTCGCCGGGCTCGGCCAACAGGCCGCTCTTGCGGTCGTCGATCATCTCCGGCACGCCGCTGATCCGCGTGCTGACCGAAGGACATCCGCTGGCCATCGATTCCAACAAAACCGTCGGCAGGGCATCGACGTTCCCATCCTTGGCTTCGACACAAGGCAGCACGCAGCAGGCGGCCTTGCGGAACTTGGCCCGCACTTCCTCCTGCCGACATTGTCCGATGAGCTTCACGTGCGATTCCGAACCGAGATCGTCGATCTGCTGCTGCAGCTTGGCTTGATCGCGACCATCCCCCGCGATTTCACAGGTAACGGGCAGGCCTTCCGCACGAAGCGACGCCACCGCGCTGATGAGATATGAAAACCCTTTCTTCTCGATCAAACGCCCAACGGAAAAGATCGACATGTCTTCCCGTTCGTCTTCCGTGGGGGCGAACCGCTCGGAATCAATCCCATTGTAATTCACGCGAATCTTCTCCGCGTCCACGCCCGGAATGTGTTCCAGCATGAACCGCCGATTGGCCTCGCAAACCGTGACGGTGAACGCCGACGCGTTGATCTTCTCACCGAGGAGCGCTCGATCCACGTTGTCGCGATAAATATCAAATGCATGAAGCGTCATGCTGTACGAAATACCACCAAGGATATTCGCCAGCAGCGCAACCGTGGCCTCCTCCGTACCGAAATGTACGTGAAGGTGGGAAACCTTGTGGCGACGCGCCCAGCGAAGAACATGCACCGCCTGAACCAGATGACCCCAATCCACATCCTGATGGCGCCGCCACAACCGAATCGCATCGCGGTATCGGCCGGGATTCTTGCGCCAGAGTTTGAACTGCGCTTTGGCGATCGACCCGAGCCCAACATGGTGCGATTCAGGAAGGTATGAAGCGCGCGCCTTGACCCGACTGACGGAATCGTGAAAAACGCCTTCATTGGGGAGTCGCATCGAAACGATCTCGACCTGCGTCCCTTGGCGCTCCAGCTCCAGGATCTCGTTGACGACAAACGTCTGCGTGAATCGCGGATACATCTTCAACAAGTATCCGACGCGAGTTGCTTTATTGCCCTTACCCATGGTTCCTACCTCTTTCGTCCTCAGGAAGCCGCCTTCACCACGCCCTGCAGGTCCAAACGGATACACGTTCCGTCCCCCAACTTGCGCGGTCGCCGATCAGCCGCCGAAAAAATCGCCTGCTCCGTGGCTTGGGCGACGTGATCCCAGGTATGCCGCCGCAACGCCGTCTTGCGGGCGCGGTCGGCCATCTGCTTACGCTTATCAGGCGATGCCAACGCATCGCAAAGGCAACGTGCCAACGCGCCCGAATCTTCGGCTTCGCACAGGCGACCGTTGCGTCCGTCTTCGATGATTTCTTCAATCTGACCCAGCCGCGACGCCACCACGCACGTTTCAGCCGCCATGTATTCAAACAACTTGATCGGCGAGAAATAGAAGTCCGGGACGTTCAGGAAAGGCGCCACGGTCACGTCCATCGCCCTCAAGTACTCGGGAATCTGCTCGTGCGGCACCGCCCCGGTAAACGTCACGGCGTCGGCATACCCGGAACGGCTGACCCGGTGACGCAAAGTGACTTCTTCCGGACCAGTCCCGAGAATCACCAACCGAACGTTGGCATGTCGCTGAACCACGCGTTCGAAAGCATCAAGTAGAACATCAATCCCGTGCCACGCCTTCAGACTTCCGGAGAAACCGATGAGCAATTCCCGATCATCGCCCAGCCCGACCGCCTTGCGGCACGCCTGCTTGCTCCCCAACCGCTTGAACATGGAGGCATCCACGCCGTTGGGGACCACGTGGACGCGACCGGCCGAGACGCCTCGATCAATGATACGGCTTGCCAACTGCCCCGAAACGGTTACCACGGCATCGGCTCGTGACAGCACGCTGTCCTCAACACGCTCGGCCAAGGACTGCAGGTTCAGATTCCGATAGCGACTCGCTTCCTCAACCAGCGGCGCATTCATCTCCACGATGAACGGGACGCCGAAACGCTTCGCCAAATCCAACCCGGCGGTTCCAAAAAGAGAAAGCCGCTCAATAACGGCGCACGGCGGATCGGCCGGCAAGTACCGACCCACCTCGGCGGGAAGCAATGCGTTGTAGCTGATCGCCCGCAACTCGCGCCCGACGGCGTTGATGTTCAGGCCGTGACTGTCAACCCAATGCTTGATCTTGCGAACCGGCCGCGTGACCGACCGCAAGTCCGCCGTCCCGATGAGCTTGGCCGGATGATCCTTGTAGGGAGCACACCGCGGACTCAACACGGATACCTCGTGCCCACGCGCACACAACGCGTTGGTAATGGCCCGCACATGAATCGACGCGCCCTTGGTCCCATCGAAGGGAATCCCGTAATCGCTACAGATGTAAAGCAGGCGCATGCGCGTTCTCCTCTTGCCACCAGGCTTGAACCCGCTGACCCACGCGATCCAATCCGCGAAGATCGAGCCGCGGGTGCGTCTCACGGGGGCCATGCTCGATCAATTCCAAAACGCGATCGGCGAGGCGGGTGGGGGTAAGCGTATTCGAATCCTCGACGGCCGCGGCCCCAAAGTTCGACCAGAGCTGCGCGCGAATCGACTGCTCAATCCGCGGCGTGGTACGGGGCACCACCAGAACCGGCTTGCGATTCCGGGCGATCAGCGTGAGCGTGTTGTACCCGCCCATGGAGACGATCAGCCGCGCCGACCGAACCCTACAATCCATACATTTCTCGAAATCGATCCATTCGACCTCCGGCATGACCTGCGACTGCCGCTTGAGAGACCCGCGGGTGGACTTGGGAAGGTCGGGACCCCCGACCACCGTAACCTTGAGCCCGCGGCGAAGCACCCGGCCCGCCGCTTCCGAAAGGAACTGACGCAAGAGAAAGTCGCCGTCCGTCCCGCCACCTACGGTGACAAGGACGTGGTCGGAATCCTGATCCGACGACCGGCCATGCCCGCAGGGCTCCGGTGCTACATATCCGACGTAGCTGAGTTTATCGCTGATGGCCGCCGGCAAACGGTACTCCGAAGTGACATCGAACACCTCCCGCATGCCGTACACCCAGATCTCATCAAAACAGTCGTCTAGGACTTCCGGAATGCCGGCCTTGTCCCAAGCTGCCCGGGTGACTTCGGCCTCATCCTCGATATCCCGCATCCCGAACACCATTCGCGCATCCGGCCGATTCCGGCGCATCCAACGCAAGCTCGACTTGAGCTCACCGCAAACCCCGACCGGCGCCTTGTCCACAAGCAAGAGGTCCGGCTGAAAATGCTGAACCGTGCTCAGCAGCAAGGATTCGCGGCAGGCGATCACCTGATCCGGCGAAAAAGAGAGGTTTCGGGCCTCGTAGGTCGAGTTGTTCACCTTCTTGAGGGCTGGAAGCTTGAGGAAATCCACGTTTTCGTCGGACACCATCAGCGGGACGTAGGGGGTTCCGGTAACCAGGAGGAACGTGGTAGCCGGATGAACCGCCCCGATCTTGCGGCAAACCGCCAAAGTTCGGGCCAAATGCCCGATGCCCACGCTGTCGTGGCAATAGGCAAACACCCTCTTGGCGGGCCGCACACCGTTCGAACTCAGTTTTTGCTCTTCTAGCACAGGTCGATTCCTGAATTTCTCGAGTTTACTGTCGTCTTGAGCCGCCTGTCTCCCCACCTGAAAGACCGAAACGACCACACGCTCCATTTGAAAGTTAACACAATCTTTGCGCTGAGGAGCAAACCTTAGAGGACTATAAGCCGGGCCCGGAAATCGCCCTGACGCGTTAGAATAGAAGTACTGGAATTCCGGATCCTTCCTAGCTTTTCAGACCTTGGGGTCGCGTGCGCCGGGCGGAAGATTCGGCCTGCGGTGCATCGTCTTCGCCGGCACCGAGGCTACAATCAGACGTGGGCTCAGCGCTCGCTCATAAGCGTGCAGGCGACTTCGACACCGCCCCCGAGCCAGAGACGGAACCCGACATAGGTCAGCATTCGATCGATCCGATTCCATGGGAGCCACAGGCCGTGATGAACCTGACGGAAAACCCGGTACATGTGCTCGTGGTTGATGACGACCCCGAGGTCGCCGATGCCATTCGTGAGGGGCTTGCGTCGCTGGACGCAAGCATGGATCACGTGACCACCATCGCCCAGGGTCGTCAGCGGCTCGCCCAGGGCGGCTCGTTCGACGCCATCATTCTGGACCGCGGCCTGCCCGACGGGGATGGCGTGACGCTGGCCGACGCCTGCCGCGAAGCCGGTATGGAAATACCGATCCTTATGGTGACGGCCCACGACACGGTTCAGGACCGGGTTTTGGGGCTGAAGTTGGGGGCCGACGACTACATATGCAAGCCGTTCGCCGTCGATGAGCTCATAGCACGCCTGCAATCCATCATGCGCCGGGCGCGGACCGGACAGCGACACATCCTGCGTTTTCATGACATCGAGTTGGATCTGGTGCAGCGACAGGTGCGACGCCAGACGCTCGAGCGATCTCTGTCAGCACGCGAGGTTGACCTGCTCGCCTACCTGATGACCCATCCGGGCGAAGTGCTCACAAAAGATCGGATCCTCCAAGAGGTCTGGGGCGACGAGTGCATCGGCGACAGCAACGTGCTGCACGTCTACGCCAACTACCTGCGCAACAAACTTGAAGGCGGACTTTATCCCCGAGTCATCCACACGGTGCGTGGCGTGGGCTACGTCTTGTCGATTGACGAACCGAACGATCGCCGCGGATAAGGAAACAGCGAACGGATCCCGCTTCTTATGGGCCAAGAAACCAACAGAAAACCGCGGCAAAACGCAAACCAAAGCCCACACCGCGCCCGTCGCGGCTCGCGGTACGGGCAGTGGGTCGCCCCATGGGTGAAAACAGGCCGTGGGTACAACGCGAGGTAGATCGACGAGATCATTATGGCACCAGGCACCACCATCCAATCCGCCATACGAACCACTCCCGGCGGCCCCTTATCTCGCCGCGGTCGAGCGATTCCGCCGGTGCGATGGGGCCTGCGGAACAGTCGGTCGCTCTGTGCGGGCCTGTTCGCGCTGGCAACCTGTTCGGTAGCCCTGGGTTCCGGGCAGCAATTGGTTCTGATCGACCCCCCTTGTGATGCAAGACCTACGCCGACCGACCCCGGCGCCGATGGGCTCTTCAACGCCGACCTGCACCGCCAGCCCGAATTGTTGTCCATCCGGACCATGGCGTGGTCGCCGGACGATCCGCAAGACAATCCGTTCATCGGGAGTTTCGACGCAAACGGGGGATTCGTACGCATCGATGTTCGCCTGCTCGGCCTGATGAACCCCCCAGGCAGCAACGATCCACTGGATTTCTCTCCATTTGCCTACGGCGACAACCCGGTTTTCGGCTTTCTCGAGTTCGACATGGACCGGGACAACCAGACCGGCGGCGAACTCGACGCGCCGCAGTTTCGCTACAACAGCAACATCGTGCGTTTTGGCGGCGTACCTTCGGGGTCACCGTTTGAGAATCGAATCGCCTTGGACGAAACCGCCTTCGACGGTGTTTTCGACACGCTGCCGCTGGTCGATCAGAGTGGTGAGGAATTCCACATGGCCTTGCTTGGCGAGGTGTTTTCGCCATCCAACATCACCATAATCGACGGCAATGCCGACCTGATCTTCGAGGCGGGCGAAACGTGGTGGATTCAAGCGCCCTGGTTTCACCGTGCCCATGGCTACGAGCCGTTCAGCGTTGCCAAAGGCGGCGGCGTGCCCGGTCGATACGAGCCAACCAGCTTGCTGCAGTTTCAGCATGACCTCGAAACAGACATCACGTCCATCACGCTGGTGTTTCCGCTGACCAACGAAGCGGCCGGCTCCTTGACCGGTGAGCCACCGGAGCCGCTGAATCACGACCCCACCGACCAAGCCTCCCTACTCGAAGCCATCAACGATCTGGTCATCAGCGCGCTGTTTCTGGACATGTTCCCCTCCGGAATGCCCGAGGAGCAGATCATCATCCGCTGGAAAAACAAGGATCCGCTCGACTCCCTCGATCCGAGCGACTGGGATGTAACTGCTTTGCTAGGGACGAGTTATGATGTACCCGAGTCGCCCGGCCCTTTTTTCCTGTGGTCCGATACCTACCCCAACGTCATGATGGGCGACATGAACGGCGATGAGTTAATCGGCGACCTGGATGAAAACCTGGTCGAAGCCTACGTGCTTGCCAACGATGCGGCGGATGGGGTAGTCGATGGCTCCGTAACGGTCAACGGCTTCGCATCCGGGTTTAGCGTATTCGACATCAACTACGACGGGGTCGTTGACGGCGTAGATATCGACCTCGCCGAGTACGGTACGATCAGCGCGTGCATCCCGGCCCTGTCTGAGTGGGGTATGATCCTCCTCATGCTGCTCCTCGCCTGCGCGGGAACGCTGATATTCCGGCAACCGCTCCGCCAACCGGGCTAATCGGCCGGGGCGCCCGTTTTCGGCCAGAGCTCGAAACTAACACATCTTGTGCCGCCCGCCCCATCACCTACAAGTCTTGCCGCTCAGATGTAATTCCTACGTTCACATTTCATGGCAGGCATGGATGTGGGAAGGACGGGGCGTTTCACCCAATATGGGACTATAGACGCGCGCCGGTTGCCTCGCCCGATTCAGCCCTGTGATTTTCCCTGTCGCAACGGCCGTCGGGCCGGCATTGACGTTTTTTGGTACACCGATTGCTTATATTGCATTCCACGTGGCGATCTGGTAAATTAACGGGTCAAACAGGGCTACATCCTTACTTCTCAGGAATGGCGGCGAAAGAAGCGGTCAATGCGTATCTCCAGGCTTCCAATCCCTACGGTCGGCGCGAGCGGTAGGCTTAACCAAGTCACAAGCCGGGGTGCGCGCGGTGGGTTCACGCTGCTGGAGACCCTGGTCGTCATGACCATCATCTCGATGCTGGTCGGATTGCTGCTTCCTGCGATTTCGGGCGTCCGGCGCAGCATGAAACTGCTCCGATGCACGTCCAACATGCGTTCGATCGTGGTCGAGTTCCAGCTTTTCGTGGATGGCAACTCTGCCAAGGGGCAAGGCGACAGCGAGAAGCTGGGGCGCAATCGATTCTACATCAACGATTTTCAAGACAGCATGTACGATTTGGACGAGTTCTGGGACCTTGGGCCGGCCGCTTCCGGGACGCTTCGATCGGACAAGTCGATCATGCTCTGTCCGGAAGGCCCCAGCGACCTGACCAAACGCAAGGGGTTTCCCTGCGGCAGCGAAGCACTTGGGCCGCCCGAAAACGTGACGCTCGCGATGAACATGCGTCTCTACCGCGGCGTCGTCCATTTTGGAGGTGCGTCCCTCCTGGCGCCTGCGGCCGTTAGCAAGCTTCGCGCCAATATTCTGAACCACCCCTATATTCCGCTGATCATGGATGTCGACGGCCGGGAGGCGGCCAATCGCGGACTCGACCCGTTCTATATGGCGCCGCCCATCCCGGGAGCCGATGATCCTTACTCGGACGGTCGCTACTGGATGCCGTCGTTCAGACATGGTGGGAAGGTGAACATCGCCTTCGTCGGCGGGCACGTTCTTACCAGCAGCGTGCCGGAAGAAGAGGACTGGAACTGGTCGTTCCAAGTATCGGCCGGCAATTAGCGACATGCTTCGGTGGAGCCGCGTGGCTATCGTATCGCGGTTCCCAACCGCGACCGAAAGGGAGCGAACGATCCGTCGAAACCAACCCGCAAGTCTTGGGTTGCCGATACACTAGGCCCGTGCGGTTCCCGCCATGATCCTTCGCCACAGGCTGGTCATTTTACAAAGCGCGTTCGCGGTGTTTGCGGTGATCGTTTCCGCCGCCACCATTTACGGGGTGGAACTGCACGTCCAGAACGCGATCCAGAGCCTGGAGCAACTGGTCGCCCGATCCAACGATGTGGAGCGTCTGCGCGTCGACGCGCGGGGTTTGCTTCTCGAGCTCTACGAAATGGCCGCGGGTCGGCGGGCGATCACCGCTTCGGTCCGCGCTCGCCGCGATGCCTTTTTCACACGAATTGCCGAGGTAACCGAGTACGCCAAACAGAGCACCTACCGACCGCTGGAAGACAGCCTCACCTACGTTAGCCACGCCTTGCAAGAGGAAGGGCGCAAGTGCCTCGATTTGATCAGCCAAGGCCGCAACGACGAAGCGCTCGCGCTGATTCGCGACAAGATAGAGCCCGATTTGCAAGTTGCGCTCGAGACCCATCTCGACAGCGTGCAACGCCTGCAGAAGCGCACGCAGCCCTCTTCGGTCGAGCGCGTTCTGCTGGCCAGCGACCGGCTGCTGGCGTTGACCGCGGTGATCGGCGCCGCCTGCATCATCTTTGTGCTGGCCGGAGCGTATCTGGTTCGGCGTTGGCTGCTGGTGCCGATCCGCAAGCTGCATCACGCCGCCATCGAATTCGCCAAGGGCAATCTGAAACATCGAATTGAATGCCGCGGTGACGACGAATTGGAGTTGCTGGGGGCGGCGATGAACGAAATGGCCTCATCCCTGTCCATTTCACAAACCAAGTACCGATCGTTGTTCGAAAACCTGCGCGATGCAGTCATCATCTGCGACCCTGCGGGGCGGATCATAGAGTGTCGAGACAGTGACACTAGATTGCTCTCGGTAGGCCCCACCGAAATGGTAGGAAAACAACTCGGCGACGTACGGTCGCGGTGGAACGTCGCCGAATGGGATTGGGAGCACAACCTGACGCGCATCACCGCAAAGCAGGAGCGCATTGACGCCGTCGATGTACCCTGGCCTACACGAGACGGCCGCGCCGCCGTCGTCGACGTGATCGCCTATCCGGTCGAATACGGCGGTGATCGCTATGCCGCCATCGTCCTGCGCGACGTCACCGAACGATTTCGCCTGCAACATTTGGAACGTCGCGCGGAAACCATGGAGGCCGCCGAAACATTCGCCCGTGGACTCGCGCATGACTTCAAGAACCTGCTGAATTCGGCTGTCATGTCGCTGTCCCTGGTCAAATCCGAATCGGAAAACGGCAAATCGGGCACGCGCATCCAGACCGCGCTCGAGTCCTGCCGCCAGGCGGCACGCCTCTCGCGCCGGCTGCTTGAGTTCTCCTGCCTGGATCAGGGCAACCCCGAAAACATCGCGATTGCCGAGTTGATCACCATCGTGCTTGAATCCGTGAAGGATCCATTTCTCGCGTCCATCAACGTTACTACTCGACTCGATCCCGAAATTCGGGTGCGCATGGACCGAGATCACCTGACGCAGGTAATTCTGAATCTCATCCGCAACGCTCGCGAAGCCATGGGCGAAGACGGCGCGCTGCGCATCACCACGACTTCAGTCGTATGCGCCGATCCGGTCAGCCACAACGCCCCGGCCCCGTTCGCCGTGCTCACGGTCGCGGATACGGGATGCGGCATGCCGGCCAACGTCCGGCAGCGGCTGTTCGAGCCCCTGTTCTCCACGAAGCCGCGTGGCAGCGAAGGCGTGCGGGGGATGGGGCTGGCGCTGGTGTATGCGGCCGTGCGCCAAGCGGGTGGATTCATCCAAATCGACAGCGAGGAAGACGTCGGCACCACGTTCCGCGTCCATCTGCCTATCGCCGATCGCTCCGACGAAGCACCGGCCGTCCACGATGTCGCCAATGCCCTACCCAACGCCGATGAACCGCTCCGTCCGGAGCCCTCCAAGGATCCATCGTAGGGCGAACGACCGACGCGCAGCAGCGCAAACCGCTGCATGCGACTTGGCATGCCCGCCAGGTGGTGTGCGCCCCGAGGGGCACCTTATCTCACTATTGACCAGGAAAATCGAGACCGACGGGAGTCGAACCCGCAACCACCGGATCGACAGTCCGGTACTCTAACCAATTGAGCTACGGTCCCTTTTTGCACCCCTCACGAGCCAGTATACCATACGTTCGGCATACTCGACCAACCAAGCCGCATTCGCGACGACCGGCACCGCCTTCGCCAAGCGGTGATAAAGGATGTTGTTGATCAGCCGCACCGCCGTCCCAGGATCGTCCCGGTAGCGATGCCGACATGCGATTGATAATCTATCGTCCGCCTGGAGTCAAGCCACAAGCGCCGCCGAATCGAGCGCCGCCAGCCATAGCTTCTCCGCCGCACCCGGGTTTGGTCGGCCGGCCCAAGGCCGGTCCGACGGCACACATGCCCGCACGGGGTCCGAAAACATGCCCCGCGGCACCGCCCGCCTATTCACCAAACGGCGTGGGATCGATCTGATCCAGCTTGTCATCCTCCTTGGACGCCTCATCGGCCGTCGGGAGCGCCTCCTTTTGTGAATCGATCACCGGCCAATCGCAGGCATATTTGGCGTTCAGTTCGACATAGGCTTCCCATTTTTCCGGGAGATCCTCTTCCGCGAAGATGGCGCTGACCGGACACTCCGGTGGACACAGCCCGCAATCGATACAGGTTTCCGGATCGATCACCAGCATGTTCACACCCTCGTGAAAGCAATCGACCGGGCAAACCGCCACGCAATCCGTATATTTACACCTAACACAGGGGTCCGCGACAATGTGGGCCATCGTTTTCGTCTCCAGATTCTAAACCGGGGGTGCGCCCCCACTCAAGTATTGGTAGCTTGGTAATCGACCATGTCCGTTTGTCAAGGACAATTCTGACAAATCCGCCGATCCCTACGTCTGTGACCGGGGCCGGGGCGATGCTTGTCCTCGGCGCCAGCATGGGGCGTGGCCACGTTCCGCTTGCACGCCGGCGCGGCCGCCCATAGCCTTGCCCCATGCCTGAGAATGGCTCGATGATGAAGCACGCCCGAGTCATGGCCTGCCTGACCTTCGTTTCGCGCCTGCTGGGCCTGGTTCGGGAACAAGCACTCACGTACTGCTTCGGAACCGGCGAAGTGCTCTCGGCATTTCGCATCGCGTTTATGATTCCCAATCTGGCGCGACGGCTGTTCGGCGAAGGCGCCCTTTCCGCGGCCATGGTCCCCGTACTCACGAAGACGATTCACAAAGACGGCCCGTTATCCGGGCGGCGCTTGGTCGGGGCGATTCTCTGGCGCGTGGGCTTGTTTCTCGGTGGGCTCACGTTGGTGGCCGAACTCGTTCTCGCTGTTTGGCGGCATTTTTCCGTCGATTTCTCGCTTACGCTTTCCGCCGTGCTGCTGCCGTACATGGTGGTGATTTGCCTCGTTGCGATTCTTGGCGCGGTCCTCAACGTCAATCGCCGATTCGCCGCACCGGCCGCGATGCCGCTGGTCCTCAATGGTGGCATCATTCTTGCCGTCGTGCTCGGTGCTTGGCTGCTGGGGCTGAATCGTCGGAACCTGATGTTCCTGATTTGCGGAGCGATCCTGCTGGCGGGCTTGGTTCAGTTGCACCTGATTCGCCGATCGCTTGTGAGCATTTCGTTCGGCCCGATGCTCGGTCGCGCACCCCGGGACGCGGTCCGGAAGGTTTGGCGTCTGATGGCGCCGATGGCGCTGGGCGTTTCCGCCGTTCAACTCAACACGTTGGCCGATTACCTGATCGCCAATGCCTTCATCGTACGCGATGGTGAGCGCGTGGGCGCGGCCGTGCTCGGAACCGCGAGCTTCTTGTACCAGTTGCCGCTGGGTGTGTTCGGCATTGCGATTGCGACGGCGATTTTCCCGGCGCTGGCGGAGCACGCCGCACACAACCGGCAGCGGGCGTTCGGCGATGTGCTCGGGCAGGGACTGCGCCTAGCCCTATTGCTCTCGCTTCCCGCGTCGGTCGGTTTGATGTTCGTAGCCCGGCCGTTGGTGGCCGCGCTGTACGAACGGGGCGAGTTCGACGCTGTATGTACACGCCACGTATCCGCGACGCTGTTCTTTTACAGCATCGGGCTCGCCGCGTATTTCGTCAATCATGTTATCGTCAGGGCCTTTTACTCGTTGACGGACAGCGCTTCGCCGGCGCGGATCGCCTCGGGCATGGTGTTGCTGAATCTCAGTCTCAATCTCGCGCTGGTCGGCCCGCTCCAGGAGCGTGGGCTGGCGCTGGCGTCGGCGATCAGTGCGGCCATTCAGACCGTAATTCTCGGCGTCGTAATCCAACGTCGGCACACCCTCCGCATCGCGCAGACAACCGGCTCGGGCGTTTGGCGTATGGTTGCGTGTACAGGGTTGATGGCGGCGGCACTGTACGCGGCCACGACCGCCCTCGACACGGTAGCAATCGAGCACGCCCTGGTCCGGCTGGGAATCCTCGTGACGATCGGCGTGGCCGTGTACGCGGGGGCCTGCAAGTTCCTGGTAGTCGAGGAATGGAACCTGATTCTGAGCCGCTGGCGCTAGCCTGCGGATCCCGGGACTGCGCACGGCAGGACGTCACCAAGCTTGCGCCAAGTGCTCTGCGGCTTGACGACACAAGTTGGCCACGTCAGCTTGATCTGCTCTTGTTCTCGATTGCGATTCTCGCGTTGCGTTGCCACATTTCCAACCTAGCCCGTTTCCCCGCACTGGCGCGAAGTTGCGTCCGATAATCCTCCTTTGACCAGCCGGCGATGCCCTCGAGGCGCGGAGCCGGACCGGGAGGTCGGATCGCAAAGCCAAGTTCGCGCGTGTGCGGAGCATTCCGGTTGTGCGGGCAGACTTCCTGGCAGATATCGCAACCGAAAAGCCAATCGCCCATAGCCGGTTTGAGCGAAGCGTCGATGTCGCCGTGATGTTCGATGGTTAGGTAGCTAATGCACCGCGAGGCGTCCATCTGATAGGGCGCCGGGAACGCGTTGGTGGGGCAGGCGTCGAGACAGGCCGTGCAGGTGCCGCAGTGGTCTACAGCGGGTTCGTCTGGTGGGAGTGCAAGCGTTGTGACCAGCGCTCCGAGGAAGAAATAGCTGCCATCGCGCTCGTTGAGCACGAGTGTATTTTTCCCGATCCATCCGATCCCGGCGATCGCGGCCCACTCTCGCTCGAGGAGCGGCGCCGTGTCGACGCACACCTTGGCCTCAAACTGATCCGGCCATTGCTCGCGCAGCGCATCGGCGATGCGGAAGATTTTTCTCTTCATGATTTTGTGGTAATCGTCGCCCCAGGCATACATGGCGACGCGCCCGCGCGCGGCATCGTCCGCGGTCGGATCGGGTGGACGAGGCTGATGGTAGGACAGAGAAAAGAGGATCACGCTCTGGGCGCCTGGCAGGAGGATCGTCGGATCGAGCCGCTGCTGGAGATAGCGACGCAGATAGGCCATGGTCCCGGCTTTTCCGGACTCAAGCCATTGTCGAAGATAGGTGGCGCGTCCGATAGGCCCCGGCTTGGCGATGGCGACGCGTTCGAAGCCGTTTTTTTCGGCCTCACGTTGAATCCAGGTTTTCTGGTCAGATGGCGTCATGGCAGGCCATGCTAGGCGTTCGAGCCGTCGATAGAAAGAACACGCGGCTCGTTGACGGCAGATGTCCGCGTCGGTAGGGTCCGGCTCGCGTTGTCGGCACGTGCCGGCCACTGCTGAGATGCTGAGGCTTATGCCGCCTGGGATGTTTTTCGCACATGTCTATGTTTGACTATGACTGGTTTCACGGACAGGCGTTTCAGGATCAATGCCGCGAGGCGATGTGGCGTTGCGCGATGATGCACTACCCGGAGGTAACGCGTGAGAACATCGACGACCACCCGGAAGCGCTGGCGTATCGCGACTCGCTCCTGATCCGATCGCTGGTCTACCTTCGCGACGGGTTCAGCTACGAGGTCAAGGAATTCGCTGACGTCGAGACGAAATCCCACCTGGTGTTCGAGTGTGAGCCGATGGATTTGCAATACAAAGTGGGATCGTTCGTGGTCAGCGTGCCGTTTGACGAGATCGTCCGGGTCGAAGTATTCGCCGTGCATCCGAGCGCCAAGCCGGAAGACTTCCCGCAGATCACGGGTTTCCATGCTCAGCCCGAGCGAGGCGACGTCCAACCGCCCGACGGGCCGCCGCTTCGATAGCCTTTGAAGATCGCGCCGGCCGATTCCCCGCCTCGACGCAGCGGTGCGCCCCCGTGCTTCGGCGTGCTCGCCGATGAGCTGGTCGGATAATCGGATCGGCACACTCCTGATACGCGCCCCGCTCGATTCGAACACAACGCGCCCACCCAAGCAGCTACCCCGTCTCGAATGGACCCTGCGGCGACGCAACGCCCGGCGCGGCGCCGTCGTCGTACGTCGACCCCTCTTGGCGTCGCCCGGTACCGGGATTGGCCGTTGCGTACCTCGATGCTACACAGTAGCGGCGGGCGCACGACCGTTTGCGCGCCCCGAAACGTCTAAACGTGGAGCGAACACGTTGAAGTCGTGGCATACGCGGCGTATGGTGGAATCTGGCGTCCTGCATTAAGAAGGGAAAGTTGGGACAGGCCGGCGGCCATCGCTTCCTGTGGCCGCGCGATCCCATGGAGACAGTGCGGATCGGACGCGCGCAGGGCAGATGACAGGTCATGGATGATACATTGGCGAAGGCGGATACGGAATTTCTGTGGATCGAAGCGGGCGAAGCGCGCAGTGGGCTGGTGGCCGAGGTTGCGCCGCTACTGCCGTTCTCGAAGACCTATTCGTTCCTGGTTCCGCCCACCCTCGAGTCGACCCTCAAGCCGGGGCATCGCGTGCATGTACCGATCGGCCGAAAGGGCCGGCTGGTTGAAGGCTTCGTCGTGGCGTTGGACCGGCGTGTGTGGGATGCCACCCTTCGACCTATTGCCTCCATGGCGGACTCCGAAAGCTATTTGAATTCCGAATTGATCGCATTGGGGCGGGAACTCTCCGCACACTACGCTTGTCCGCTGGGCAGAACGCTTAACGCGCTTGTTCCCCGCGCCGTTCGGGATCGCGCGGGGATCAAGCGGGTGAGGTATGCGTCGCTGGCCACTTCGGTTGGCCAGGCGATCACCGAGGTCCGCGGAAGCAAACAGCGCCGACTGTTGGAAGTGCTGGCGGACGGCGAGGGTGCATTGGCCGTCGGAGTGCTGCTGAAGACAGCCGAAGCGTCGAGCGCGTCGCTGAAAAGCTTGGTGGATAAGGGTTTGATCAAGACGGAAACCCGCGAGGAAACTCCGGTGATGCCTGATGAAAGCGGGCCGGTGGTCGAACCGGAGTTGCGTCTTACCGAGGGGCAGGAAGAAGCGTTGCGGGTGATCCGCCGGAAGATCGAGCAGAATCGTTTTTCGGTCACGCTTCTGTTCGGGGTTAGTGGGTCAGGCAAGACGGAGGCGTACATCCGGGCGCTGCAGCAGGTGCTCCGACTGGGACGACAGGGGATCATGCTGGTGCCGGAGATCGCTCTGACGACTCAGATGGTCCACCGGCTGACATCACGGTTTGAGCGCGTGGCCGTGAACCACAGCGGGCTGACCGATCGCCATCGCTCACTGCTGTTCAGCGAGATCCAACGTGGAAGCCGGGACGTGGTCATCGGCACGCGGAGCGCGGTGTTCGCGCCGTGTCCCAATCTCGGGTTGATCGTCGTGGATGAGGAACAGGAGACCAGCTACAAGAACCTTCAGGCGCCCCGATTCCACGTCCGCGACGTCGCCATCGCCCGAGCCAAGCAGCTCGACATCCCCTGCCTGCTCGGCAGCGCTACGCCTTCCTTGGAGGTATGGCATCGCAGCACAACGCATCCGGACTACACGCGCGTTACGCTGAGCCGGCGCGTCAAGAACCTACCCATGCCCCAAGTCTTGGTGGTCGACATGCGCGACGAACAGGCGGAACGGGGCTTTCCTCCGGTGATCTCACGCGCCATGGAACATGGGCTGAGCAGAACGCTGGCCCGGAAGGAGCAGGCGATCATCCTGGTGAATCGGCGCGGCTTCGCCAGCCGTCTGTTCTGCCCGGCCTGTCGAACGCGCGTCGAGTGCCCCAATTGCAAGGTGGGATTCGTCGTGCACATCGCGACGGGGCAATCCGCATGCCATTACTGCCACAGCCGAATCCCGACGCCGACGCATTGCGCCAATCCGTCTTGCCATGCGGCGTTGCAACGCGCGGGCATCGGCACGCAGCGGGTGGAGCAGGTCTTGGGCGAGCTATTCCCTGCCGCAACCATCACGCGGGCGGACAGTGATACGATGACCCACCGCTCCAAATATGAATCGTTGATCGATGAGTTCCAGCAGCGCCGCATCGATGTGATCGTCGGCACTCAGATGATCGCCAAGGGGCTCGATTTTCCCTTCGTCTCGTTTGTCGGGGTCATCAATGCCGATCCGACTTCGCTAACGTCGGACTTTCGGGCACAAGAACGGCTCTTTCAGTTGGTCACACAGGTGGCGGGCCGGGCGGGACGTTCCGAGACGCCCGGCAGCGTGATCGTACAGACGACCTTTCCCGACATCAGTGCGCTGGAGTTCGCCCCGAAGCACGACTACCCGTCGTTCGCCGAGGGGGAGCTGGCGGATCGGAAACGCTTCGGCTGGCCGCCTTTTTCCCGACTGGCGAGGGTGGTTGTGACCCACCGTCGCGACGATGTCGCGGCCCGTGAAGCGGAGGCGATGGCCGGTCGATTCAGAGCAGTGATCGCGGAGCACGCGTTTGCCGCAACGGAGTGCCTTGGCCCGAATCCGTGCGCCTTGGCCCGGCTTCGTGGCGTTTATCGGCACGAATTGCTGGTGCGGTCGGCCACCGCCTTGACGCTGCGCGACGTCCTCAAGACGCTCGACATGTCCGGCGCAACCAGGTGCCGCTCGGCCTCCTCCATGATCGATGTGGATCCTGTCTCGCTGACGTGACAAACCACTGTCGACGGTGGGCACTCAGGAGGCGGTGGTTGCGTTGCCGCGGAAAGATTTGTATAGGCTAGTGCTGCGTCACACCGTAATCTATGGGTTGTCGCTGCCCGAGCCACCGGAA
>JBHHUB010000017.1:0-32917 GCA_046753625.1 Phycisphaerae bacterium
CCGCGGGGACGGGCGGCGGGTTGCGGCGCGCGATCCAGTGCCGAGCGAGCCGCGCGAGGTCGCCGGCGGCCAGCGTACCGGCGATGACCGCGGGCGGAATCATCAGGTAGTAGTAGTGAGGCCAGAAGCGACCCGGCAGGCAGGTGGCCACGTAACTTGCCAACACCAGCAGCGCCGGCGCCGCGCCACGATGGCGTCTAGTGGTCCACGTCCACAGCAACCATGCGGTGGTCGGGACCAGCCACGCCCAAAGCGGCCACGCGCTGTCGAACAAGAACGGATGCTGCACGGGGCTGAAGAATCGCACAAAGCGGGCGAAGAACCCTTCGCTGGAACCGCTGTACCCGAGATTGAATCGAAACGCCGCATCGAGAAAATCCCTCGCACGCCAGGTGGCTGCGAAGTACATGAGCGAGGTTCCCCAGATGATCGCGGGGCCCGCGGAAAGGGCAAACAATCGGCGCCATCGATTCGATGCGGTGGTGCTGGCAGATTCGGTGCGGCTCGCCGATGCGATCGCCCAAACCGCCAGCGCCAGCCAATGCACGGCCAGCACGGTCTTGATGGTCGAGCCGATGCCGAGTAGGAAGCCCCCAAGCACGAGGGAGCGAATCGATCCGCCACCGCGCAGGGTGAGCCACCACGCGGCGAGCACGAACGTGTTCATGAAGACTTCGCGATTGCAGCCTTCCCCTGCGGTTCCGGGGTCGCTTGAAACCACCGCGAAGGTAAGTGCCGCGCAGGCGGCAATCCATGTTGTACTCAATCGCCGCACGATCAGGAACAGCAGTGCGAGTGAGCCCACCGAGAACACCATCGCCAGGCCGCGAAACACTTCCGGTGCGTCGCCGAACATGGCGATCATCGCTGCGAAGAGGGCGAAAATGCCGAACGGCTGATGGTCCCACACGTCGACGTAGAGGCGATCTCCCGCCAGCAATCGCGCCCCGATGTAGGCGTAATTGCACTCGTCCGTTTCCAAGGGGAGATCAAACGCATGGAGGCGAAAGGCGATCAGCACACCGGCCGAGACCGCCAGCGCCATCCAATCGGCGACCGCCAGCCGTTCCGGGCGCAACGGTGTACCGGCGCCAAGCCGTGTCGCGCATGGCGTGGATGGCGGGGCCGCGTCCGCGGGCGTCGTCACGTTGTCCTGCGCCATCCCCTATACTCTGGGCACTGCCGTTTCGATCCGAACAGGCAGTTGTAGCGGGAATCGAAATCGGGGGCAATGGACCGGCTGTGTTCAGAGCACCGGGCGCAAGCCCGGTGACATCCTGCGGCCAGGGGTCCGCAGGATGGTGTCCGCGGCTCCGGGGCGGCATATTCATCCCGCCCAATAGTGCACAGAATCGGCACGACACGGGTCCACCGAATCGGTTTTCATCTGCTGCGTATGTACTATCATGTTGACCATGATTACGTTTTCACTCCAATCGGGTTCCAACGGCAATTCGATCTACGTTGAGGCCGCGGGCAAGAAACTGCTCTTCGACGCGGGCATTACCGGAGCGATGGCCCAGCGGCGCATGGCGGTCCACGATCGTGACATCAAGGAAGTCGACGCGCTGTTCATTTCGCACAATCACGGCGACCACATCCGATACGCCGGCGTGTATCAGCGTAAGTTCGGGTTGCCGATCTACATGACCAAGAAAACCGAGGCGCACACGTGGGACACCTTGGGACGCCTCGACGATGTTCGGTACTTCGTCGCGGGTGCGTCCGTCGAGCTGGATGAGGTCACGATCCACACGATTCCGACGCCGCACGATGCGGCGGACGGGGTCGTCTTCGTGGTCGAGGCGGACGGCAAGCGACTCGGTATTCTCACCGACCTGGGGCATCCGTTTCCCGGATTGCTGGACATTCTGCAATCCGTGGATGCTGCTTATCTTGAGAGCAACTACGATCCCGATCTGTTGGAAAGCGGGTCCTATCCGGTCGAGCTGCGGGCGAGAATCATCGGTAGCGGCGGCCACATCTCCAACGACGAGGCGGCGGCGTTGCTCAAGGCTTGCCGGCAGCGACCCCGATGGATCGCTGTAGCGCATCTGAGCCAGGACAACAACCGGCCCGAGTTGGCCTTGGGTGCCATTCACGCAGCCGTCGGCGATGGCTATCCCGTCCACTACGCCTCACGACATCAGACCTCGCCCTGTTTTGAGGTCTAGGTTCCCTCCCCACCCTGTAGGCTCGCTGGGAGCCATTGGGTTGTGGTACCGGCATCTTGCCGGCGATTCTGCCCGTGCCGGTCCACTTGGACAGGCCAAGCCGCGGGTTCTCGCCGGCTCGGAGCCGGCACCACACCAGGGAGCCGGCTTTTCAACCAAGCTGCTACGCGAGCAACGCCACCGAACTAGTGCTGCGTCACACTGTAATCTATGGGTTGACGCTGCCCGAGCCACCGGAATCGGACGCGAATCAGCGCCCACCGCGCTACCGGCGGGACCAGTTCGAGGGCTGGCGCCCGCGGTCTTGACTCGTAACGGGCCCGAAAGTTTAGGTGTGTCCAAGCACTAGTGAGCGCGGGCGTCATGGACGCGGCGGGTGAAGACCAGTTTGCCGCTACGCGGGCCGCGGCGACGGAACCCGAACAGATGGAAGATGTCCACCGCCAGAAACCGGGCGATTACGGGGTCGACCAGCAAGGTTTCCGAATGATCCGGATCGCGGCAAACCCCCGGCAGTAAGGGCAGTAACAAATCAGCCCGCAAAGCGCGAAGCAACTTCGAAACGGTTAGCCATATCTTTTTGACCGGCGTCGCCAGGAAGAACCCATCCTCTCCTTGATCCTGGTAGAGCGGCAGGAGGATCCGACCCGCGATCGGGGCGGCCACCGCTCCATGCCGATCTTGCGCGAGCACCGCCCCGCGATCCACCGGCTGAAAGGTCTTGAAGCCGGGGTTCATGCGAAAGCGATCCGCGGCGGAGACGGCGTGCCGGTAGCGGACCTCGAGAATCGGAGGCACGGCCCGGGTGAGTGTGTGCAGCAGAGCCCACGATCTGCGCACTTGGGGCATCGCGCCGTCGGGCAGGTTGCCGGCGGCGCCAAGTCCGATCCAAATGGCCGCCTCCTGTCTATCGACGGAGGCGGGGTCGGTGTGCTGGCCGGCTTCAAACCCCACGGTTACGGCACCGCGACCGCTGACGTACTCCGTGATGGTGCCGCTTAGTTGCTCCTCGAGGCCGAGGATGATCGGGACGGGGAATTGGAGCGCGAACGCCCTGTTGGGGAGGGTATCGCCGATCAGGGCGAAGGGAATCCCCGGCGCGGACGTTGTGTGCAGGTCCAGAAAGAAGACGTTGCCCACGTCGCCGCTGAGGCATTCATCCAACAACTCCACCAGCGCTTTTTGCTCGGCGTCTTCGGCGCTGGTGAAGTCTCCATCGCGAAGCAGGTCGATCTGTTCGGGCAGCCAGATGCGGTTGAGGTCCTTATCCACAAACCGGACGCCGCGGGCCAGCGCGGCCAGATTGCCCACGATGCCGATCAAGGCGCCGCGAAACTCCGGTGCGGCTTCGTTCAAGACATCGAGCACACGTCTTATCGCACGGGCTCCGGACGGCTCGTTGCCGTGGATCGAACCCAGGCAGATCAAGGTCGGGCCGGGCTGTTTTCCCTCGAAGCGCCCGATCACCCGCTTGACTTCATGGCCTTCGCTGCGCGTTGGGACTGGTTGCATTACCCCCACCGGTTAGTGATCCTTCAGTTGCGCTTCGAGCAGGTCGGCCGCGACCGCCATGTAGTCCGCGTCGGTGATGATGCCCACCAGCCGATCGTCCTTGACGACGGGGAGACACGCCACGCGATTGTTGCGCATCATTTGGATGGCCTCGAGGGTACGCGTTTCCGGGCTGACCGTGATGGGGTCGCGCTGCATGATCTGTCCGGCGGAAACAGGGTTGCCCTTGCCATGCGGAAGATCCTGTGCAAGAAACCGAAGGAGCTGGCGATAGGAGATGAGCCCGACGAGTCGATGGTGATCATCCTCGACGGGTACGTGGCGGATACGCTCCCAGTCCATCAGATTGGCGACCAGGTCGATCACTTCACCTTCGTGCACGGTGAACACATCGGTGGTCATGTACTGTTCTACATGCATGTAGCTCTTCTGCCAGCCGCCAGCTTCGTGCGGCCGAGCGGACACCCACTCGTGAACGGGGCGGCTGTCCTGTTGGCGCGACCACATGGCCGACGTTACGGCGATCAGCCGCTCGGATTTGCTGGACACATCCTGCATGCCGCTTAGCGACGTTTCCAACCAGCACGCCCCCGTCCGCCCCGATGCAGCGCGGGCGTCGATGATGTTCAGGTACCGATCCGCGCAGGATCGATCGATGCCCGCCTCCAGCAAGCCCCGGTGGGCCAGCGGCACCAGTTCGTCGCAGATCAGCTTCTGCGCGGGCATCTTGCGATCGTCGAACCACCCCAACTGAGCGTCCAATCCGATTCGCGCGGCCGCGAGGAAGTTGGACTTGGCGACATCGAAACTGAAGACCTCGGTGATGTCTTCGTATTGCCGTGATAGGGCGCTGATCAGCCCGAACCAGAACGCCGCGTTGGCAACCTCATCAACGACGGTGGGGCCGGCGGGCAAGATGCGGTTTTCAATGCGCAGATGCGGTTTCCCATCGCAAATGCCGTAGCAAGGCCTCATCCAGCGGTACACCGTGCTGTTGTGCAACTGCAGCGCGCGCAGCCGCGGGATGCCACCGGCCTCGAGTATCGAAAAGGGTTCCTCGTCGACCTCGATGCCCAACACGACGCGATAGCGCGAGACATCCTCACGAAAGATTTCGACGACCGAGTCGCGGACCCAATCGCTCCCGAAACTCACGCGCGAGCTTCGCTCCTGCAACTGATGGCCGGGTCGGCGTGTATCGACCGCCTGTTGAAAGAGGGCGATGCGGGTCTCGCTCCAGAGGCGCCGGCCGAAGAGCATCGGCGAATTGGAGGCCGCGGCCAATACGGGTGCCGCCACCGCCTGGGCGATGTTGTACAGGTGCGCGAACTCGTCCGGCGCTACCTGAAAATGCATCTGGCAGCTCGTGTTGCAGGCCTCCAGCATGACCGAATCGTGGCGGAGAATCAGCTCGTCGGCGCCGTTCACGCGAAACTCGAACGCATCGCCGCGCAGCGACCGCAAGGCTTCGTTCAAGGCGTAGTAGCGGTCACGCGGAGTCAGATTGCACAGATCCAGGTCGGATTTTCGGATCGTCGGTAGGATGCCGGTCAAGATGCATTTGGTGTCGAGCCGGTCCGCCACCGTTTTGAGTTGCTCCAGCGCCGCGGTAAGGCTCCGTTCCAGTCGGTTCAAGCAGTCTCCCTGAAACACGAGCGGCGGCAGATTGAATTCGAGATTGAACCGCGCCAATTCCGTCGTGTAGCGTTGGTCGTCGAGTGCTTCGAGGACTTCCAGCGCCTTAGGCGCGGGTCGCCAATGTTCGTCGACCAGCGCCAGCTCCTGCTCCGCCCCGATGCGCCGCACGCCTTTTTCGAACATGTCCGATTCAAGCATGCGCTCCATCGCGCGAAGATCGGTCAGCAGGCTCTTCATGAAGACGCGCATCTTGCTCGCTTCGTTGAATCGACTGACGTTTTTTTCACCCATGAATCGTGATCGTCTTTCTTCGTCCGTCGATCGTCTCGGCGCAACGCCGCTCGCGGTCGGACCGTTCCGATCCCCGTCGAGCCCTTCGGAGCCTTCATTCGTCTCGGTCATTGTAGGCAAACCCGAAGCCCGCCGCCAACGATCCGAACCGCGCCCGTAAGGATGCGGCCCGCGGCCACCGCACGCCACAGATTGACCCACCAACACCCTCTCGCTTCGAGGCCCATCAATCCTCGTCCTCACCTCCCGTTCTTGGTGCCTTTGCGCCTTGGTGGTAAGTACGCCATCCGAGTGCGTCAGACTCCGCTCCGCTCTGGGCCACAGGCCATCGCGACGCCGATGACCCCCGCGTCATCACCGAGCCGCGCCGCTTGCAGCGGAAGCTTGGGCTCGCCGGCCCCGTCCCGCAACAGCATCTCAGCCAAACAGGGCAACCCCGCGCACACGCCGCCGCCGATGACGAATGCCTCCACGCCCCAGCGCCTCACGATGCCGGCCGCAACGTGCAGCACCGCGTCACCGGCCGCACGGAGGATCGCCGCGGCCGCCGCATCGCCTCGATCGACGCGAGCCTGAAGTGCCACCAACCCGACGCACGCGGCTCGCTCCAACGCCGCGCCGGATGCCACCGCTTCCAGGCAGCCGCGCTGCCCGCAGGTACACGGCATGTCCAACAGGTCGGCGGGCAGGCGAAGACACGTCAGGTGTCCGAGGTCGGGCCGCGGCAACGTCTGCCACTGCCCGTCGACAATCAAACCGAAGGCGACGCCCGTACCGAGCCGGAGATGGGCGAACGCCGCACCCGCATCCTGGATTTGGCTGTATTCGCCGAACGTGGCGGCGGCGGCATCCGTGGCCAGCCGTACGGGCGCCCCCAGCCGCTGTTCCAGGGTGGCCGAAAGCGGAGCACCTTCCAACCAAGAGGCATGGACCGATCGTGCAACCGTCTTTGTGTCAGGAGAAAGGATGCCGGGGACCGCCATGCACACGGCATCGAACGAATCGCAACCCATCGCGGAATCCGTCCTGAGGCGGCCCGCAGCCGTGGCGATCAGGTCGACGAGCGCGGCCGAGGATTCGGGCGTGGCGAAGCGTCGGATGGCGCCGATCCGCCCGGGATCATCGACGGTGGCCACCCGCGTGGTTGTGGCGCCCACGTCAATCGCCAGGGTCGGCTTCATGATTCACCAGAGCCATTTGCGATGGGCCGCCGAGGCCAGCTTGCGGATTTGCGGCACGACCCGCCGCCGCAGTTGCGCGCGGGCCCGGGCCTGACCGTCGCGCACCGGTCGGCCGTGGGCATCGCGTCGCTCGAAGATTGCGTTGTACGCAAAGACGCAAAAATGCTTCCCCGAACGCACGGCCCGATCGAGCTGCTTGCGGACCAAGTTGGGGTCGCGCCCGTCGCACCTGATGCCCATGACCACCGGGATGCCGCCGGTCGCGCGTTGCCACTGCGCCAAAGCGCGATCAAACCCCCGCATGTCCGCGTCGTAATTCATGGGGTAAACGGCGTCGAGCAGACGCTCCGCGAGCCACTGTCGGGAATCTTGGAAATGCGCGCGTTTTGCGCGCGCCGGCATGGGGCCGACGGCCGCACTGAGTGCGATGCTCGGCTTGGTGCGTTTTGCGGTCGCTCGGATTTCCCGCAGCAGTTGGGTCACCTGCCGCGTTCGCCATCGGTCCCAGCCGCGCGGGTCACTGTCCGGCGATTGCCCCGTTTGCTTGCGAAACATCGCCAACGTACGCGGGTCGCGCGGGTAGTCGGGGACGGCGGCTTCCGGTGGGTACGAATCGTTCCTTTCATTGGGGAATCGAATGTAATCCAGGTGAATGCCGTCGACGTCGTAGTTGGCCGCGATTTCGCCCGTTAGGTCGGCCAGGTAGCGGCGCACTTCCGGGTAGCACGGGTTGACGCTGTTGTACCAGCCCAGCGGCTGGCGCCTTCCCGACGCATCCCGCCAGAACCAGTCCGGGCGGGCGTTGTAGAGCTGGTGCGGGTCGGTCGGCGGCTGCTTGCCGCGCCATCCAGGTATGACGTTGACCCAGGCGTGCAACGCCAGGCCCCGGCGGTGCGCTTCGGTGCATGCGATTTGCAGCGGGTCGAACCCCGGGTCAGTGCCGCCGAGTTCGTTCGCCCAGGGCTCCATCCGCGAGCGGTAGAGCACGGTGCCGTTGCCGCGAACCTGAAACAAGATTGTGTTGAAGCCGGACGATTGGCAGCGGCGCATTATCCTGGTGATGTCGCCGGGGGATTTGAAGTCCCATCGTGTCACCCAAATGGCACGGATGGTATTATCTTGCCGGGCGGCGCTCTTGTGCCCCGTGAACTGACATCCCGCAGACAGGCCGAGCAGCAGGCCGGGCACCACCATCAGGCGAACGCGGCACGCGCCATGCCCCAAGCCGACGTTGCGAGCAAACATACGCATCAGCGATTCCCTTGAACCATGTTGGATTTTGTTTCGAGCACATCGCCCACGCGGGTACCGCGACCCGAGAGCAAGCGCTCGGCCGTCGCGCGATCCACCCCTCGAACGTGCATCACCAGAGCCGTTTTCACACGCCCACCGGCGCGCGCAAGAAGTCCACCGCACGATGCTCTCGAGCGCCCCGTCAACGCCTCAAGCATCCGAACGCCGCGATCCACCAACTTGGCATTGCCGCCGGTGTTCACGTCCACCATCAGATTGCGGTACACCTTGCCCGTCCGCGCCATGGCGATCGTCGTGACCATGTTGAGCACCATCTTGGTGGCCGTCCCCGCCTTGAGGCGTGTGCTCCCGGTCAACACCTCGGGTCCGGTGACGACGCGAATCGAGATATCCGCTTCATCGGTTACTTGACCCTTCTCGACACAGGCAAAAAACACCGTCTTGGCACCAAGCTGCTTGGCGCGGGCCATCGCCCCATGTACGAACGGCGTGGTGCCCCCGGTCGCGATGCCGAATACCACGTCGTTGGCCCCCACGGCCTGTCCGCTAGCCGCCACGGCCTCGATCGCGCTCGCCCCGGCTTCCCGTGAATCCTCGGCCCCTTCGACACTGCGGAACATGGCCTCGCGACCCCCGGCAATGATGCCCTGCACCTGATGGGGCTCGGATAGAAAGGTAGGCGGGCATTCCGCGGCATCCAGCACACCCAAACGCCCGCTCGTTCCCGCGCCGACGTAGATCAGCCGCCCGCCGCTGGAAAACGCCCCAACAACCGATTCAATAGTCCGACAGATGTCGCCTTTGGCGCGCTCCACGGCGACGGCAACCGAAGCATCCTCCCGATTGATCAGCGCAAAGGCCTCGCCCACCGAAAGCGCGTCGAGATGTTTCGAATGCGGATTGGGTAGCTCGGTGGTAAGGTGTCCTCTATCCTCCATGATCAACGCGGTTATCCTCAATTCGCCCGGCGACGTCAAGGATCGCGCGTTGATAACCGGAACAGCGGCTTGCGCGCCCTTTGGATCCCCTCAAAACGGTCATAGAGGCGTGGGTTTTCGCGATGACCGACCTACCCCGCCAGCAGCGATGAGCCCAGCGTATACATCACGAGCATGACCAGGGCGATGCCGATCGCGTTCAGGTAGATGCCCGCCTTGCACATCTGGCCGATCGTGATTTGCCCGGAGCCGAACACGATGGCGTTGGGCGGGGTGGCCACGGGCATCATGAAGGCGCAACTCGCGGCCATCGCCAGCGGTACCGTCAGCAGTACCGGGTTTACGTCAAGCCCGATCGCCACGGCCCCCAAGATCGGAAGCAACGTGGCCGTGGTGGCCGTGTTGCTCGTCAGCTCCGTCAGAAAGATCACGACCGTCGTAATCACCAGCATCAGCACCCAAAGCGGAAGTGCATGCAACGATGACACGCCGTCACCGATCAACGCGGCCACGCCCGTGATCTTGATGGCCGACGCCAGACTCAACCCGCCTCCAAAAAGCACGAGCACGCCCCAGGGAATGCTCGCCGCGTGTGCCCAATCCAGCAGGCGGCGCCCGGTCAGGCGATGGGCGGGCAGAACAAACAGTGCCACCGCGGCGGCGATCGCGATGCCCGCGTCACTAAGCCCCGCCAGGGGACGCGTCCCGTCGGGCAGGGTCCAATCCGCCAGAAGCGGTCGCGTCATCCACATCAGCGCGGTAGCCGCGAAGACGATCAACACGCGCCGCTCGGCGTGGGTCATCGGGCCCAACTCTCGAACATGTTCGCTCAGCATCGGCTGGTCGGCTTGGGTCGCGTCACGAGGGATGGGAAACGCCCACCGCGTCAGCACCAGCCACGCGAGGGGCAAGAACACCGCCACCAGCGGCAGACCCACCATCATCCACCGGGCGAACGATATGTCCACGCCGTACTCGTCTTTGAGGAACGCGGCCAACAGCAGATTCGGAGGCGTTCCAATGAGCGTGCCGATGCCTCCGATGGATGCCGCATAGGCAGTGCCAAGAAGCAGGCACGGCGCAAAGGCAGGCGAGCCGGCCGCCGCAACGTCCGACTCCTTGGGGCGCAGGTATTCCTCGGAATGGTCGGGTGAAGGATGCAACGGGCGGTGGACGAGGTCGATGATGCTCAGTGCGATCGGGAGCATCATGACGACGGTGGCCGTGTTGGATACCCACATGCTCAGCAGCGCGCTGGCGAGCATGAACCCCGCCACCAGCGACGCCGGCTTGGTGCCCACCAGTCCAATCGTCCGCAAGGCGATCCGTCGATGAAGACCCCAGCGCTGCATCGCCTGCCCGATCATGAATCCGCCCATGAACAGGAAGATCAGATCATCGCCGTAGGGCGCCGCGGCTTGTTCCACGGGGATGGCGCCATGAGCGATCAGCGGAAACAGTACGATCGGCAGGAGCGCTGTGGCCGGAATGGGGATGGCCTCGGTCACCCAGAACACCGCCATCAGCGCCGCGACCGCGGCGACCGGCCGCCCGGCACGCATGAGGTCGGTCGCATGGGGCTCGATCGGGTAAATCAGAAAGACGAGAACCGCCGCAACCACGCCGCCGATCAAGCCCACGGACCGCACGCGGCACACGTCGGGTTTCGGCGATGGATCGATGTGTCCCGGCGTTGCCATCCAGCCTCCGAGCGGCTCCGCGTGAGTCAGCGGTCGAACAACCGACCCTGGCACACCCTACGGGCCTCCCACCGGCCATGTCAACAAGGCACCGGCCGTTTCGAATGGTTGGGACGCATCGCCTGCGCGACCGCCGCCGCGCCTGCGGGATGCTGTTTCAGCAGTCGGTGTCGGCGTACTTGATCTGTACCGCGATGATTTCATCGGTACAGGTCAGGAAGGTGTCGAGAACCTTGGGGTCGAAGTGCGTGCTGCGCCCTTCCTTCATGATCGTCAGACACTTCTCCAAGGGGAACGCCGGCTTGTAGGTCCGCTTGCTGCTGAGCGCGTCGAACACATCCGCGACGGCCGTGATCCTCCCTTCAATCGGGATGTTCTCTCCGGACAGCGCGAGCGGATAACCGGTGCCGTCCCATTTTTCGTGGTGCGTGATCGCGATACGTGAGGCCATCGCCAGCAACGGAGACTGCGTGCCTGCCGTGATTCTTGATCCGATGTCGGTGTGCTGCTTGATGATGCACCATTCGTCATCGGAGACGCGCTCGACAACGCGCTTGCCCAAGCCGCAGTGGTTTTGCATCAGCTCGAACTCATCTAGCGTGAGCTTGCCGGGCTTGAGGAGGATCGCATCCGGGATGCCGATCTTGCCGACATCATGCAGCGGCGCGGCTTGTTCCATGAGTTCTGCAGTCGCTTCGTCGATCCCCATGGCGCGCGCAATGATGCCGACATAACGCCCCACTCGAATAACGTGGTTTCCCGTTTCGTTATCTCGGTATTCGGCCGCTCGAGCCAAACAGTGAATCACCTCGAGCCGGGTCTCCGCCAGTTCTCGAGTGCGCTCGCGGACCTCGTGCTCCAGTTCGACCGCATAATTCCGCAGGTGATCCTGATACGCTTTGACCGACAGTGCGTTGCGGACGCGGGGAAACAGCTCGTTCACATCGACGGGTTTGGCGAGAAAATCCGTAGCCCCGAGTTCGAGTGCTTTGTGTTTGGTGTCGGAATCCGTCGTCGCGGTCAGGATGATGACGGGCGTGAGCGCGGCGTAATCGGACGCGCGCAAGCGCTTGAGGATATCAAGTCCGCTTACTTCGGGCATCATGATGTCCAAAAGAATCAAGTCCGGTCGCTTGAGTTCGATCATCTTACACGCATCGACCGCCTGATCGGTGGTCACAAAATTCTTGTACCCATCCATGCTCAGGTACTTGCGTACGACTTTGATGTTGATGGGTTCGTCGTCAACGATCATGATCGTGGCCGTTTTGCCGGCTTCGTCGGACCCCGTAGGATCGTACGGGGTGGGGGCCGGACACAGTCCTGTCTGATCATCGCATAAACTGGTCATCGATCATTCCTTATCTTCGGTCTTGGGAAGGTTCGAGCCCGTCGTGGGTTCGACAACAATTTGCCCGGCCAGCCGGGCCAGCTCACCCAGCGCAGCTTCCACGTCTTCAAAACGCTCTTCCCGCAAGAGTTGCTCCAGACGGATGGCCGGATCCGTAAAGGCGCCGAAGCCGGCCGTACCACCCGCCCCCTTGAGCCAGTGGACGAGCTGAGCCAACTCATCCAAATCTCGCTGGGCCCACGCCGATCGCATCGAATCCAATTGGTCCGACAGCCGGTTGGCGAACTCTTCGGCGATTTCGCGGAACTCGGGATCGTCCATGGGCAGCGATGACGTGATCCTTTGCGCCGGCTTGGGGTCTTGAGGCGGCTTGGTCTTTTTCGCAACGGCGGTATGTTCTTCGGCACCGATAAGCTTCGCGGTCGACCGTACAAGCTCGTCGACGTCGACGGGCTTGCTCAAATAGCTGGTGCAACCGGCCGCCTTGCACCGCTCCTCGTCGCCGCGCATCGCATTGGCGGTGAGCGCGATGATCGGCGTAGTGATGCCCTGATCGCGCAGGGTCCGCGTGGCCGTGTAGCCGTCCATGACGGGCATTTGCATGTCCATCAAGATGATGTCAAAGGGGTGACCTTGGCGCTGCGCTTCCAGGGCACGCTCGACGCCGACCCCCCCATGCTCGGCGACCGCCAGTTCCGCACCGGCACGCCGCAACACCAGGCTGATCAATTTCCGGTTCGTGACACCATCCTCCACGAGCAATACGCGCGCCGCGATGCGCGCGTCTGCGTTCCCTTTGGCTTCGGGTTGGCTCGGCGCCGACGTAACCTCCACCGGTTTGTCGAGCATGGGGACTCCGTCCAATGGCCCGGTATCGATGGCCAGTGTGAAAACACTTCCCTTGTTCTCCTCGCTTTCCACGAACAGGCCGCCTCCGAGTTGCTCTGCGATTCGCGCGCTGATCGCCAAGCCCAGGCCGGTGCCGCCGAATCGTCGGGTGATCGACACATCCGCCTGCACGAACGGCTCGAAGATGGACTCCAGTTTTTCCTTCGGGATGCCGGTACCTGTATCCGCCACGTCGATGAGCAGCAGGGATCGTTCATGGTCTTGCCGCAAGTGGGTCGTGATCCGAACCTCCCCTTTTTCTGTGAACTTGACCGCGTTGCTCGCCAGGTTGGTCAGCAGTTGCCGCAACCGGGTCGGGTCGGTCACGATCGTGGATGGGATCGGACTGGTGTAGTCCAGCTCCAGATTCAAACCTTTTTCCTGCGCGCTGCCGCGCAGCAGAGATGCAACGCCGGCGATGATCTGATGCGGCGAGCACTTGACCCGTTCAACTTCCAGCTTGCCCGCCTCGATCTTGGACAGGTCGAGAATGTCGTTAATCAGTTTCAGCAAGTGTTGCGCGGATGTCTGCACGGTATGCAGCCATTCCTGACGGTCCTCCTCATTCCCATCATCGGCGTTGGTGATCAGCAGTCGGGTAAACCCGATGATACCGTTCAGCGGCGTGCGCAACTCGTGACTCATGTTGGCCAGGAATTCGCTTTTCGCCTCGCTGGCTAATTCAGCACTTTGTTTGGCGGCGATTAGCTCGTCGTTGGCCGCCATCGCCTTGATCCGCGCGACCGAAAGGTCCGCATTGAGCGCTTGCAACTCGCGACGGCGACTCTCGAGCCGGCAAAGGAAGAACACCAGCAGAAACAGTACAAGCAGGGACGAGCTTGCCGTGGCCGTGGCAACCATCGCACCGAGAATACGCACCGACCGGAACAGTCGGGCACGCGGCGTGCCCGTGACCAGGTACCATTGGGGCGTGGATCCACCCGGAGGCATGTGCACGGCCGCACGGCGCAGCGTGATCTCGCCATAAGTGGGATGCACGTAATCTGCCGCGCCACCGCCGAGATTCGTAACCCGCTGTGAACCATGCTGAGCAAGCACTGCTCCGGTCTCATCGGTGAGCCCAACCCACCAGGCCGTCAGCCCATGGAGAAACAGCCCGCGATGTACGATGGCTTCCAATCGGCCGATTTGCTCCAACGCGTCGAATCGTTTCGTCACCGGTACGCTGATATGTTCCTCGATACCGATTCGAGCCATCGTGTACCGCTTTGCGTTAGGATCCTCCTGGCTGCCGTGACTCGCGCATGTGCTGGTTCGTTGCGCGTTCGACGATGCCACGACGTTTCCATCCTTGTCGAAGCAGGTCAGTTCGATGATGCCCTGGTGTTGCTGTAAGACCGCCGCCAGCAACTCAGCGATTTCGTGGTCCTCGTCATTGTCCAGGATTCTTGTCATAACGGGTTGAGCGGCCAGCAACTCAAGCCGTTCGATCAGCCCCGAAAGCTTCTCTTCGACGGCCGATTTTGCATAGAGAGACTCGGCCGCGAGTTGCTGCTCTATGTGTCCTGCGAGCGCGGACCGACCGCTATGAAAAATGGCCGCACTGGCAAGAACGATGATGGCCAGAATCGACGTGCAGAGTAGCGCCGTCCCTTTCGCAAATAGGGTTCGCTCGTTTTGTGGATCATCCGTCATGCTCAAGTCCCAGTGATTCTGCCGCGCCGTACGCGCTGGTCGACCTCATTTGATACCCACACACGACGCCCACGCGCCTCCGTCGATGTGACGCGCTGCGGACAGTGTCCGGCGACTGATGTTCGACGGCTTCAGGCCGACCATCGGCTTGCAAGGCCGGCGCCGGGCAACGGGCTCTATTTGACTGTCGCTCCAATGCTGCATGGCTCATTCCTCAGCATGGATTACTCGATTCCATTACGTCGGAGGAAGGCAACTCGATGGCCTCAAGCAACCGCGCGATATCGGCAATCGCAACCTCCACTTCATCCAGGCATTCCTCCCGCGACCACCGTTCCAACTCAGCCGCCGGAGCGGTGAACGCGCTGAAACCGGCCGTACCACCGGCGCCCTTCAGCCAATGGGCCAGTTGAACCAAGGTCTTCAAGTCGCGCTGGGCCCACGCGGATCGCATCGATTCCAATCGGGAAGAGAGTTGGGCGGCAAACTCCTCGGCGATCTCGCGAAACTCCGGATCGTTGATGGGCAGCGAGCAAGTCAGCGGTTGCGTCGACGCGACGTGCTCTTGGGGAATCGCCGGCCCTACGACGGCGACATCCTCCTCGACACCAAGAAGCCGCGCGGTCGTTCGCACAAGTTCGTCCATGTCGACGGGCTTGCTCAAATAGCTGGTGCACCCGGCCACCTTGCACCGCTCCTCGTCGCCGCGCATCGCGTTGGCGGTGAGCGCGATGATCGGCGTCGTGATGCCCTCGTCGCGCAGGGTCCGCGTGGCCGTGTAGCCGTCCATGACGGGCATTTGCATGTCCATCAGAATGATGTCAAAGGGGTGACCTTGACGCCGCGCTTCCAGGACACGCTCGACGCCGACACCCCCATGTTCGGCTACGGTGACAGTCGCTCCGGCCCGCCGCAGGACCAGGTCGATCAGTTTCCGGTTTGTAACCCCGTCCTCCACGAGCAGGACGCGTCCCGCGAGGCGCGGAATCGAGGAGGCATCGACTCGGGACGACGCCGGCGTCATGAAGACCTCGATTGGCTCGTCGAGCATGGTGATCCCGTCCAGTGGGCCGGTCCCGATAGTCAGCGTGAAGACGCTCCCTTCATGCTCCGTGCTCGCGACCGTCAAACCGCCTCCAAGCTGTTCTGCGATTCGTGCGCTGATGGCCAAGCCCAGGCCGGTTCCGCCGAATCGTCGCGTGATCGAGACATCCGCCTGCACAAAGGGATCGAAGATGGCTTCCAGCTTGTCGGGCGGTATGCCGCTGCCCGTGTCCGCTACCTCGATCACCAGTAGCGGATGGGCATCGTCTTGTTTCAGGTATGTCGTGATTCGAATTTCACCCTGGTCGGTAAACTTGATGGCGTTGCTTGTCAGATTGCTGAGCAGTTGCCGCAGCCTTGTTGGGTCGGTCATGATGGTGGATGGGATCGGACTGATGTAGTCCAGCTCCAGATTCAAACCTTTTTCCAGGGCGCTGCCGTGAACCAGCGAAGCCACGTCGGCGATGATCTGGTGGGGCGAACACCGGACCAGCTCAACTTCCAGTTTTCCCGCCTCGATCTTGGACAGGTCGAGAATGTCATTGATCAATTTCAACAGGTGCTGCGCGGAGGCCTGCACCGTTTGCAGCCATTCCTGCCGATCTTTCTCGTCGCCTTCGTCCGCATTGGCGATGAGGAGTCGGCTGAATCCCAGGATGCCGTTCAAGGGCGTGCGCAGCTCGTGGCTCATATTGGCCAGGAATTGACTCTTTGTTTGATTGGCCACTTCAGCCATTCGTTTGGCCGCGGTGAGTTGCTGGTTGGCGGCTTGGGCCTCCGATAGGGCCCGTCGGAGTTCCGCCGTCTTTTCTGCGACCATCGATTCGAGCCTCTCGTTGTGGCTGCGAACGAGCTGCTCAGCGCGCTTCCGATGCGTGACGTCGGTTTGGACGGCCACGAATCCCTTGGCCCGGCCCGTGTCATCGATTACGGGGCTGATCGTCATGTGCACATCGATCAGCGAACCGTTCTTTCGACGATTGGTCAGTTCGCCCGACCAGGCCGATCCGTCCAGGACCGTCTTCCACATCCGGGCGTAAAACGCTCGCGTATGGCGACCGCTGCTCAGTATGGAGGGCTTGCTGCCAATGGCTTCTTCCGCCGTGTATCCGGTCAACGCCGTGAAAGAAGGATTGACGTATTGAATGACGCCGGTGCGGTCCGCAAGAATGATGCACTCGCCGGCGGAATCGAGCGCCTGAATCAAGAAGCGCATTCTTTCCTCATTGGCTTTGCGCTGGGTGATGTCTCGGAGGACTCCCGTAAAGAACCTCGGTCCGTCGTGGCGCACCTCGCTTATCCGCAGGTCTACCGGGATTTCTGTGCCGTCTTTGCGCCGCCCCACCATTTCTTGCGGATTGCCGATGATCGTTTTGACGCCCGTTTCGAGGTAGGTGCGAAGGAATCCATTGTGCTTGTCGGCCGGCCGGGCGGGCATGAGCATCTTCACGTTCTTCCCGACGACTTCGTCGCCGCGGTAGCCGAACATGCGCTCGGCTTCAGCATTGAACACCTGAATCATGCCGCGCTCGTCGATCGTTATGATTGCATCGGCCGCGCCATCAAGAATTGCACGAAGCCGCGCGCCGGCGGAGATCAGCGCCTGATTCTTGCTCGCCAGCGTGTAGTGTAGTGCCTTCAGCTTGGCGGTGCGCTCGCGCACCGTCTCTTCAAGCTGGCTCTGGTGTGTGGCCAGGGCTTCTTCGGCCCGTTTTCGCTCTTCCACCTCGAGCTGAAGCCGCGCCACCGTGTTTTGGATCTGAATGGTCACACGCCGAAGCAACAGCAAGCCCGGAGTGACCATCAACGAAAGGAGCGTGCTGTCCAGGATTGGGGGCACCCAGCTTTCCTCGGGCAGGCCGAGCGCTGGTAGGCACAGCATGACCGTGAACTCGGATGAGAACACCATGACGAGCACAAGGCCGATCCTGTGCGGCCGGCGCGCCATCCAAGACGCCATACGCTGCGAGATAGATTGCTTCCCTTCGCCGTTCATGCCAATCCTTATGAGGGGCCCCCGCTTCGCCTTCGCCATGCTCCGGCGCACCGCTCGTGCGTCGCCCAAAGAATGATTCCGATTGGTTTGTCGGCACCGGCGACACCGTACTTCGGCTCAGCAAGGTGCTGCGTCGGCGTTCGTCCGATAGCCGGAGCCGCGCCCCGACCCGGCCGGATCGTTTGCGCGGCTTGCCACCCCATACTTGTCCGGAAGCCCGAAAGAAAACTAGGTACGTCCGCACATGCGCGATGCTGCCACCGATCCGACAGTTCACAGAGATGCCGCCTTCATCACGCTTGCGATCGCGGTGCGAATAGACGGGACCGGATCGTCCCCGCCTGTGTTCGGCTCTACCGCGTGCCTCGCGATTCAAGTCCCATAAGCTGCACTTCATGGGCATCCTGCTCGCACGCTGGGAACTTCAGACGACGGCCATGCGGCCCAAGCCGCGATGCCGACGGCGCGGCAACGCCAAAGCCGTTGCGTTGGCCCGACACAGCAAGAGCGCGTCGCCGCGCTCCTCAGTTTGTAAGTGTCATGCATTTGGCACTTGCAGGTCGTGTGTTGATGGTGCATGCGACCGGCCTGCCGACTCGATGCAGCGGCCTGACCGCCCGCGACCACTCATCGGCGTGCGGCGATCGAGGTGATGGAATACCCAGCGCAGTCAAGATTTTCCAAGTATTGCGGCGCTAGAGCGAGCAAGTGCTGGTGGCGCCAATGCGGGCGGGTGTACCGCTACGCCGGGCCGTTCGTGGCATTCCTTGTCTGCCAGCAACCAAACTGCGCATGTGGGCGACTGGGCAGAGCGAAGCCGGTCGGTGCTGACTCGGGCCGCGCGCTGGCTCGACGAGAGAAGCGGGGTTTGATGGCCGGTACCCGAACCAGCCCCGGTGTGGCGATGGCCTCGGCACCTGATACCGCCTTGCAAGCCGGGTCGGCGCTGCGCGATCGAAGCCGTGCCACCAACGCGTGTTTCACGTGAAACACTCCTGATGGCGCGGTCGCAGTGATCATCGCAGCCGCGGAACCCCGGACGGGCGAAATGTGGCGCGCGGGCTGGATTCTGTGACTGGCATTCGTGCACGACGTCGGTCAGTAGGTGGTCGCCCCATCGCGGGGTATATCGACATCCCTCCTGATCACGCCGGAAGCGATCCTCAGAGCAAAACCGCGAGTGATTGACGGCGGAATCCACCAAGACGCCGGTCGGTACGTGATGGCCCGGCCGATGTAGGGCCAGAATCCGCCACCCGTCGCGCAATGGCTCCGAAGGTGCCCCACGCCACCGACCGGGCAAGCATGTTTCACGTGAAACAGCACTGGCGGGGGCAAATCGGATCGTTTTTCTTCTTGACGATAGCTGTTGGTCGGCATTATCTTGCGATCCTGAGCTTACTCACGGGAAACGTCCGAAAAAAACACCTTTCGGGGACAAAACTATGCCAAAACATGTCCGCAGACTTGGCCGAGGGCTTGACTCACTAGTTTCCGCGATGCCACAGACGAATCAAGCGGCCGCGGCAGATCGAACTAGCATGGCGGATCCAGAGAATGAGCCGGCTCGCCCAACTGAGTCGACAAGTCCGCTCGCAACAATGGTTTCCACGCGGAAAATCCGGTGCAACCCATTCCAACCCAGGAAGGACTTTGACTCCGACCGCATTCGCTCCCTGGCGGAGTCCATCCGGCGATGCGGCGTACTTCAGCCAGTCACAGTACGTCGTGTGGGCTTGGAATTCGAGCTGATCGCGGGGGAGCGGCGCTGGCAGGCGGCGCAATCCATCGGCTTGAAGGAGATTCCCGCGATGGTGCGGGAGGCGACCGACGAGCAAATGCTGGAGATGGCGCTGGTTGAAAACATCCAGCGCGAGGACTTGAATGCCGTTGATCGCGCGCTGGCATACCGGCAGTTCTGCGATGCATTCGGACTGACGGCCGCACAAGTGGCCGACCGACTCGGAGAGGACCGCTCCACGGTCGCCAACTACCTTCGGCTGTTGGATCTGGACGATGTGCTGAGAGCCAAGGTGGCCCGCGGCGAGCTGAGCATGGGGCACGCTCGTTGCCTGCTTGGAGTGGCGGACGTGGGGAGGAGGCGTTCCCTGGCGGAGCGCGTGGCGCGAGGGCAGCTTTCGGTAAGAGCGCTCGAGAAGCTGGCTCGCAGCGAGCGCGAAGGGGCTACGTTGGACGCTCAGCGATCGAGTCGCCGTGATCGCAGCAAGGGGGTTCACCTTCGGGATCTGGAGCAGCGATTCGAACTGTCTGTGAAGACGAAGGTTACAATCCATGAGGGCAAGCGCAAGGGCAGCGGCCGCATCGTCATTGAGTATTTCTCGCTCGAGGATTTCGATCGGGTGGCCGGGCTTCTAGGCGTTGAGTTGGAGTAGGTACCGGCATTGGGCGCGGCCGGGGCTTTCAGGGTCCAATGCGCCGGGGATTTGACGTGCCGGAGGCAGATTCTCAAGGATGGGTTACTTCCGGGCCTCGCACAAGTTTGGACGCCGGGCGGCTTCCCAAAAAGTTGGCGGGCGGCTATGTTGCCCCTTTTGGCGGGCTGCGGTTTGGAGTGCCATGTTCATGGCACTTGCAGATAGCGTTGCGCTTGCCGTTGGCGGCTGGGGGGCGTTACGCTGCGGCCGGGGTCTGTGCGGGCGGACCGGGTTTGCGGGATCTGGTGGTGTGCGGCATGGGAGATCGCGGGTCGCGGCGGTTGGGAGCGGCATCGCGAGGCGTGGCGAGGTGCTACTGTAGTGCCATGCCCGTGACGCTAAAGCGTTTTAATCTTTTTTGGATCGGAGTCTGCTGATGAACTCATCGTTTTGGTTTCGCAAGAGCCCTCTGCTTTGCGGTGTGATGGTGGTCGTGGTGGCGGCGCAGGTATGTGTGGGCGCCGACAACGCCGAGCGGGCGGCGATCCTCAAGCTGGTTCCTGCAGACGTGGCGGTGGCGCTGGTAGCGACGAACTTGCAGCAAACGGACAAGGCGCTCGCGGCGATGGTCAAGGGGATCGATTCCGAAGCGAAGGATGTCAACCTTCTTGCGGGGATCAAGTCGGAGCTGGAGATTGGCGACTGGGTGGATTTTTCGAAGCCCTTTGCGATGATTCAACCCGACGCCAACAGCGGCGACGCGGGGCTCTTTTTCGCCTACGTTCCGGATTTCGATGCGAAGATCAAAGTGCTTGAGGGGGCGGCGAAGAAGGACGGCGTTTGGGAGATCAGCAAGAAGGTTGCGGCGGGTGAACCGGCGAAGCCGTCGTTTTACCTGTTGCGCCAAGGTAAGGTGGTGGCCGGGGCGAGCGCCCGAAAGTTTCTTGACCTCGTGGGCAAGGGGCCTGACCTGGGCAGCGCGCTGAGCGTTCAGCCCAAGGACATCGCGGGTCGGGATTTCCTGGTTCACATCAACATGAGTCCGCTGCGCGACAAAGTGGTTGGGGCGATTTCGATGTACGGCCCGATGATGGCGATGATGGCCGGTGCGCAGGCGGGCGGCGGCGATCCTGCGGCACTGACCGGCATGATCAACGCCATGGTGGAGGGCGTCTTGGGTTTCGTGAAGCAGCTCGCCACGCTGGATGTGGCGGTTGATTTTTCGGTGGACGGGGTAGGGGTGACGGTGGCATCGCGGTTTACCGACGGAGCGATCAAGGCGTATCTTGCCCGGCAGAAGCCGGCGTCGCTGCCGTTGCTGGCGACGGTGCCGGATCAGCCCTACACGATGGCGTTCGGCTTCCACATGCCCGGCGAGGATTCGGGATTGATGGCATACCTGATGGAAAAAATGCTGGCCGCGCTGCCGAAGAAGCCGGCGGCGGAAGGTGGGGCAGAGGCCGGCGCTGACGATGTCAATGCCAAGGCACTCACTAACATCAAAGCGTTTTACGGGAAACTGGAAGGCTTCAATGCCGTGGTGCATGTTTCGGATAGCGGGCTATCGGAGGTCGGTGATCTAACCGGAAGCGATGTGCAGGATCTGTTGGAACGCGGTAAAGATTTGCTGGAGCATTCCAGCGAATTGATGGCGGCGTTCGGCATGGGGGCCAGTGGCTATACGTCGCTTGGGAAAAAGCAGTTCGGCAAGACACAGGCCGATTTGTATCGCTTTGAGATGGATCCGAACAACCCCGCGGCTGCGCAGGCGACGGCGATGATGGGCGAGGACACGCAGTTCGCGTTGGGGATCGACTCCGGTCGGTTACGATTCGGGTTCGGCAGCGAGGCGGACTTGAAGCGGGCGTTCTCGCCGGTCACTGGGAAGTCGTTGGCCGCGTCGAAGTACGCCAAGGCTGCGATGGGCGCGCTGCCCAAGCACAGCAATCTGGTGGTGCTGATCGACCCGGCCGGCATTCTATCCATGGTCGCGACGTTTGCGCCGATGCCGGTGGCGTCCATACCGCCATGCGAACCGTTTGCCCTCTCGGTGTCACTGGCAGGCGAGCCGGCCCGGTTGGACGTTCACGTTCCCGCGCGGTCTATTCGCGAGTTGATGAAGGCCTTTGAGCCGGACGAGCCGATGTAGTGGCATTGGTGGCGGCTACTTCGTCCCGGGCAACGGAGGCGGGGGTTGGTGGTTAGCGGCTTGGATTAGGTGGGTTGGTCGGGGCACCGTGGCTGGTTCGGCGGAGCGCCCGGCGTGCCGCTTCCCATTGTTGTGCATCATTGATATTGATGAGCGATTGGAGCTGTGGATCCGCTGCGCACAACGCATCACCTTCCAGGTAGGCGGGCGCACGGCTATCGAGAAACGTCATGGCGCGGAGGTTCCGCTGTGCTACGGTTTGTTCCAGGGCTTGGCGTGCACCCAGGCGGTACGCGGCCAAAAGCGGGTAGCACCGTCCGTTGTGGCGAACGGCGACCGCCGGGTTGGCGTCCAGGCCGTCGATCAGGCTGTGGAGTAGGGGCGCCGTAACGAGTGGGTGGTCGCACGCGAGAACCAGGGTGGCGGCCACGGATCGCTCTGACAACGCGCGAAAACCCGCCAGCATGCCCCCAAGGGGTCCGCAATCGGGAATGGGATCAACGACGATGGCGATCCCTGATGGCATTTCAGGCAGCGCCTGGCCTGTTCTGGCAGCCACGACGACCGTGTCGACCACGGTCAGGGCTGTCTCGCAGACGCGCGCCAGGGCGGTCAGGTCGCCGAGGCGGAGCGACGCTTTGTCCTGACCGATGCGGCGCCCGTGTCCGCCCGCAAGGACTACGGCACCAACCTTGAGGAGGTCGGTCGGGCGTCGGGCGGCATGCGATGGGTCCGGTGGAGGCATGGTTGATCTCGGTTTGGCGGCGTACCTTGCTTGCCGGGACAGCGCTCGAACTACCTTCTCGATCCGCGGGCTTTCGCTTGCGCGGCCGCAAAGCGGCTTGGCGCTACCGGAAAGCGGGATGCCGCGCGGGCTTCAAGCGTGCGGATCGGTTCGTTTTGGACAATCCAGGGCTGCCATGTTAACTGGGGCCGGCGTAACTCCGATAAACCGGCAACGGTGGATTACAAGGAGTTTACCATGTTCCGAATTCGATCAAGACATCTTGCCGGCATCCTTTTCGCGGCAGCCCTGGTTTTGATGCCCGGATGTTCTACGGCGATCGTCAGCGACGCCGCGCGCGGCAGCCTGGCGTCGTTTTTGACCACGGTGTTCAGCCAGGCCGTCAATACGACAATCGTGGGCTGAGATTGCACTGCTGTCTGCCTGCGCGGCCGTCTGGACCGATGTAGGCGGCGTTGTGTGCGCGCTGAATCCGGCGATTTGGGTTGGTTTACTCCAACGAATCGTTTGGGATCGACTTGCCGCGAAGCCGCTTGATCTCACCGCGCTTTCGCTTGTCGGCGCGCCGCCTCATCTTGGCCCCGAGCGGCACGGGCTTGGTTTTCCTCGGTGCGGCTACGGTGAGCGCCTGGGCCAAGAGGATGTAGAACCGGTCAATCGCCGTTCGCCGATTCGCCCCTTGGGTCCGGTGCTTGAAGCAAACGACCCTCATCACGCCCTGCCGGTTGATTCGACCGGGTAGTCTTTCGAACAGACGTTGTTTTTGGGCCGCCGAGAGCGATTCACACGCAGTGATGTCAAAGAGTAGCGTGGCGCGCGTGGCCACCTTGTTGACGTTTTGCCCGCCCGGTCCGCTGCTTCGCGTGAACGAAAAGGAGAAGTGCTGCTCACCGATGGCGTTCCGCAACCGTTCCGCGAATCGCGCGATGGTCTCTCCAGCCATGCCGGGCCGCCCCCTATCTCAGCAGAGCAAGGAACACGCGTCGAAACGCTTCCCCATAGCCAAGATCGGCCCGCCGGCGGCCATGAGTAGGCACGCGTGGCACACCGATGCGATGCATGGTGTGATCGTCGTCGGGCTTCAATCCGGTGGTATCGACGGGTGGCTTGACGAGTGACGATTGCTCCGCCTCCGGCGCCTTGATTTTGGGTGTTTTTCCCGTAGCACGCAAACCCGCACTGGCTTCCTTATGTTGCAGAAGGATGGTGGCGGAGAATCCGACCTGTTCGGTGGCCGCTTGAAAGTCGGCTACGGCTTCTTCGAAATGCCCGAGCGCGGTCTGGTTGATGCCGCGCGCTACGAGGGCGTTGGCGTTGGTGGGCTCCTGCTCGACCACACGACTCAAGAACCGTATCGATTCGCTCAACTCGCCCATGGCGATGGCCGTGCTGGATCGCGCCAGAAGCGCCAGAACAAACGTTGGCGATCTGGCCAAGACGCTGTCCAGAAAAGTGGCCGCGTCCTTGGCTTTGCCTGACGCGACAAACGCAAGTCCTTGGAAGGTCTGGCGCCAATCGCTCAACTCTTCCGCGCCGGACGCTCGCTCAAGATTGGTCAGACATTGGGGGATGTCTTTGGCCAAGAGGTTGGCGAGGCCACGCCAGAGATAGCCCACGGGGTTGTTCGGGTACAAGCGTACAAGCATCTCGGCGTCGCTTCTCATGTGTTCGTAATCGTCGAGTTGGCTGTGCAGCACGGTCCGCAGGTGCATCGAATCGTAGTCCGGCCCGTTGCGCTCGATGTACCATTCCACCATCGTCAAAGCGGTGCTCGGTAGCTGCGTACGAACGAGGATGTCGTGGGCGGTGGCGAGTTCGTATGCCGTCTTGCTCCGGTGCAATTGCGTGGAACCCACTTCGAAGTAATCCGGCGGCACGAGGTGCGTGTAGAGGTCAAAGGCCGCCCGACGAGCGATCCCGAACGGCGTGGATACCGCGGCCGTATTGATCGGATCCGGCTCCAAGATATGACTCGCGCTTTGCGCGAGCAGATCGCTGCGCTCTAGAAGTTCGCTGACCACGTCGACCCCGGCCCCGCTGAAGGGGTCGGCCAGCCGCATGGCATCGATGAGCGATCCTTGTTTGATCGCGGCCGCTTGCTGTTGGATTTCCTCAACGTCCTTTCGCAAGCTCGCAACGGCCTCATCCTTGGCATGAATCTGGGCCTTGGTTCGAAGAAGCGCCCAAACCAACGCGGCCACCGCGACAAGGGCCACCGTGGTTACGGTGGCGAGTTGGTGGCGGGAGACGAACTGTCTCGAAAGCTCGACCGGTCCCGCTCGCCGCGCCTTGATCGCACGGTCTTGGAGGTAGCGGTGGAGATCATCGCGAAGCTCGGCCGCGGTCGCATACCTTCTAGAAGGTTCGCGGCTCATAGCCTTTCGGCAGATCGTGTCCAGGTCCAGCGGGATCGAGGGGTCGTGGTCTCGTAGAGGGCTGGGTTCGCTGGTAAGGATGGCGCCGATCACGGATTCGCGTGTGTCGCCGGGGTGCGGCGGCGACAACGTCAGCCACTCGTACATCGTCGCCCCCAGTGAGTAGATGTCCGCCCGGTGGTCGGCGTTGACCTGACCACCTGAAAGCGCTTCGGGCGCCATGTAGAGCGGCGATCCGACAACCTCCCCGGTTACGGTAACCCCGGGCATTTCCGCGATTCGCGCCAGCCCGAAATCCGCAATCCGCATGCGCCCATCGCTCCCGAGCATCAAATTGTGCGGCTTAACGTCGCGATGAATGACACCTTCGCGGTGGGCGTAGTCCAAGGCGTCCGCAACGGATGCTATGTGCGCGGCGATGGTTTCGAATCGCTTGTTGGCATCCGCCGTCGAGTCACCCAGGTGCAGCGAGGTTGTGGACTGGCCCGCGGGCGATTCCTGGCCGGTCCGCCCGTCGGAAAAGGATGAGGAGCGAGGTAGCGGTACGGTTTCGGCGAGATCGGGTGCGGCTTCGACACAGACGCGGGCTTGTCGCAATTCCGCGATGATCGTGTTCAAGCCCTGGCCATCCACCAACTCCATGGCGTAGTAGTAGGTTCCATTCACTTCGCCTCGTGCGAAGATCGGGACGATATGGGTGTGGTGGAGCTTGGCCGCCGCCTGCGCCTCGCGTTGAAACCGCTGAACCGCTTTGGGTGAGTTGGAAACGTGGTTGGGCAGGACTTTCAGGGCGACGATGCGATCCAGGGAGCGTTGCCTGGCCTTGTAGACCGTTCCCATCCCACCGCGACCGATGACCTGGTAGATCTCGAAGTCACCCAGTACTTTCAGCTCGGCCGGCGGATTGGCGGAATCCGTGGGACGCGGGGCGTTCGGTTGGGTTGGGTTGTTATCCGAATCGGTCAAGTCGTCGTTTCCAGATCAAGATGACGCAGCCGGCCTCAAGCGCGAACGCGGGGCGTCCCCCACCATTGTAACAGACGAACGGGACGGGCGCGACCGTGCAACCGCAAGCCCAATTTTTTGTCGGATTCCGGTTGGACGCCGTTGCATAGCTCGCCTTCGCCTATTCTATATGATGCCCGATGGCCCCCGCCGTGACTATTGGAATTCGGTCGCGCGTTTATAACCGGGCTCATTCGGTTGGATGCAGCGCCACGACCTCTGAGCTGCTCCGGAACGATCTTGCCAAGCCCTCATCGCAAGAAGGTATTCGGCCCGTTTCCGCAGATATTGGGAAACTGCCCCGCACGATGTTGTCGCCCCAAGAGTCGGTAGCTCTGTACGACGTGGTCGATCATTTCAATATCGCGGTCCGTTGCGTCACGTACCACTTTACCCGGAACCCCCATGACCACTTTGCCGTCGGGAATGGTCGTGTTGGGGGTGAGTACGGTTCCGGCCGCGATGACGCAATGGCGCCCGATTTCGCAATCGTCCAGCACGACGGCGCCGATCCCGATCAGCGTGTTGGCGCCGATGCTACGGCAGTGTACGACCGCCCGGTGGCCGATGCCCACGTCATCGGCGATGTCCAACGGCACGCCGTGCTTGGTATGCACGATCGTGCCGTCCTGTACGTTGACCCGCGATCCGATTCGGATTTCGGCGATATCGCCCCGGATAACGACCAAGGGCATGATGGTGCACTCGTCACCCAGGCTTACGGCACCGCTGACGTAACTGGAATCGGCGACAAAAACGTCTCGGCCAAGTTTGGGCTTTGGGGGAGTCGTCATGCCGATAGTCTATCACGGTAGCGCTGCGGTTGCGAGCCTGGGACGTGATTTGTCGAGGGTGCCGGGGCGCATCCGGCGGTCGGGGCTGGTTGGTTGTGTGGTTGTCAGGAGGCGCAGGGTAGGCCCGGTCTTGCAGGTTTGCCGGACCGTTGCTAGGTTCCCCAGAGTAGTTGTACGAAGATGTGAGCAATCCAGGCATCGGCGTTCCCGCTTCCCGATGATCGTAACGTCCACTTACGCAACCTGATTTGTTCCAAGGTCACGGTGCGTTTGGCCGGGGAGGCATCCCGGCGGCGCATGTACAAGGGATCATCGCGTGGTGAAACCGGCCAGCACGCTCGCGGCCCGAGGGCAGCGCCTCCGGCTCATCCTGATCAACGCGTTCGCCAAGGCGGGCTTCAAGGAAGAATACTTCCTGGTCCTGGTGGCGATGTTGATCGGTACGGCCACAGGTGTGTTCGCCAAATTCTTCTACCAGCTTATCGAATTCGCCCGGTACGCGGCGTTTGGCGAAACAGGTGCGGGCGGCCTGTTTGAAGGCCGACCCTGGATGTTGGTCCTCCTGCCGACCTCCGGCGGGCTGGCGGTTGGACTCATTACCTATTACTTCGCGAGCGAGACCAAAGGGCATGGCGTCCCCGAGGTTATGGATGCGATTTACCGCAAAGGCGGGGACATCCGCGGGCGGGTAGCCGGAGCGAAGGCGGTCGCCAGCGCGCTGACGATCGGTTCGGGCGGTTCGGCCGGTACGGAGGGACCGATTATTCAGATCGGGGCGGCGCTGGGCAGCACGCTCGGTCGCTATTTGGGGATTCAACGGGGCCAAATGGGCGTGGTGGTGGCCTGCGGCATTTCTGCGGGTATCGCCGCGATTTTTAACGCACCGATCGCCGGGGTCCTGTTCGCGTTGGAGATTTTTCTCAAGGATTTCTCGTTTCGCACCTTTTCGCCCGTAGTGTTCAGCAGCGTAATCAGTTGCTCGATCATGCACGCGCTGAGTGATCAGGACGTGGCCATCTTCGAAGTCGGGGCGCTGCGCGGGGTTCAGTACGTGTTCAGTGGAGCGGAGCTCCCGCTTTTTCTGGTGCTTGGCATTCTCTGCGCGCTGGCGAGCGTGGTGTTTATCAAGGCGTTGTACGGATTGGAGGATCTGACGGATGCCATCCAGATTCCAGAGGCGGCCAAACCCGCTGCCGGTGGTCTGCTTCTGGGGCTGCTCGGCGTGGCGTTCTTGATGATCGGCGGATCGCAGCGGATGCCTGCGTTCTTCGGGAACGGGTATCCTGCGATCCAAATGCTGTTGTCCAAGGAGATTCTGGCGACGACCGCCGGCAGCTTGCTTTTGTTGGGGGTCCTCAAGACGCTGGCGACCTGCCTGACGTTGGGCAGCGGTGGATCGGGAGGTGTGTTCGCTCCGTCGTTGCTCATGGGGGCGGCGTTGGGGGCGTCGTTCGGCTTGGTCATGCGCAACATCGGATTGATTCCGGATGCGAACGTCACCGCATACGCGCTGGTGGGCATGGGGGCGACGGTGGCGGGGGCCACCCACGCCCCGCTGACGGCGATCGTCATGCTCTATGAAATCACACGAGAGCCGAAGGTTATCTTGCCCGTGATGTTCGCGTCCATCGTGGCGACTTTCGGCGCTCAGGCATTGTTGCGCGACAGTATCTACACGCTCAAGCTGCGGCGCCGAGGCGTTCGGATCGGATCGATCACCGACTTGACCCTCATGCGCAAGATCGCCGTGGATGACATAGACGAGTCTCCGGTCCAATTCGTGCACGCCGATGAGCCGCTCCAGAATCTGATCGAGAAAGCCGGAGAGACGGGAGCCGTGGACTTCGTCGTGCTGGATCATAAGGGGGCGTACCAGGGCTTGGTTACCGGCAAGGACGTGCGCGTCGCTTTGCTCGAACCCGAAGCCGTACTCCTTCTCCTCGTTGGTGAACTCGTGCGCAGCGATGTCCCGACCGTGACATACCGCGAAACGCTCGATACCGTGTTGGACAAGTTCGCGCGAAGCGATGTCGAGTCGTTGCCCGTGGTCAATGAGTCGGACGGGACGCGCGTTGAAGGCGTGATCACTCGCCAAGCGGTCATGCGGCGCTATCAGGAGGAATTGGAAAAACAGTCGGAGTAGTGCCGGCGACCGGGAGACCGGTGCCCCGTCAATCACGGTTCGTGGATTCGCCGGAGGGCAGTTGGTGCTCGTTTTGCAGCGCGTTGCCGGCGGCGATGTCGCGGTCGCTTGGTGTTTCGATTCCGTTGAGCACGGCGGAATTGCCCACGATCACATTGCCGTCGCTGGATACGACCAATCCGTGGCGGTTCATCGCCAGATGGTTCGACTCGATCCGGTTGGCGAATCCCGTGGCGCGCACGCCGGCGCCGTCATCCGCTGAGGCGCTCTCCTGTTCCGGAGAGCCGTTCAGGGTGCAACTGTTGCCGATGACCAGTGACGCCGCCGACACTTCAATGCCGTCACCCCCGTTGAGCGAAACCGTGCACGATTGTATACGCCCCGCCTGGCCTGCATGGATGCCGTCGCCACGGTTGCGCGAGACCGTGCAGTTTGCAATCATGGCGCGAGGCTCGGCCTCGATTCCGATCTTGCGATTCTCCTGGACGGAGCAGTGCCTGGCCGTGGCACCCGATCCGAGGTAGATTCCGGATCCATAGTTGGCGTAGGCCGTACAGCCTGTCACATAGCCGGCATCGCCGGCGTCTATGCCCTGACCGCCCTCTTCGAGCCGGCCGTTGCGCAATGCCGTGCAACGGTCTACGATACAGCCCGCATCGGTTTTGATTCCGTCGCGTCCGTTGTTGGCTGCGGTGCACGTGCGCACCACGCCCGAGATGCCCACGTTCAGGCCGTCCAGGCCGTTGCCCTCAGTATCGAGGGATTCAAACCGGCTGCTGTTGGCCAGGTCGGCGGCTACGCCGCTAAAGCCCCAGTTGCGGATCGAGCCGTTGAGAATCCGCAGTCCGCGGCAGGGCGCGGTGATGATGATTCCGTGCTCCGACTCGGCCGCTCCAATCAAGCTGAACCCGGACAGGTCAAGCGTGATCTGGCTCGCCGCTATCTCGATGCCGCTCTTGCCGGCGGTGCCCATCAGGTTGCGTGTCAGCCGGTAGCTGCCGGGCGCCGTAATGGAAAAAACCGCGTGCTCCCCAGGCACGACGGCTCCGGAAGGGCCGCCGACAAGCGGCGCACTACCGATGGAAGCCGCAGGAGGGGCTTGCCGAACGTCGGTTACGTGTAGGGCGCAACCGCATAGCGTCCAAAATCCGGCCAGGCTGCCGATCCGGACGCATTGTGCGAGCCGATGGCCAAGGCCTGAGGTGCGGTCTGCTATGGATGACATGCGGGCTCCCAAGTAATCCGACATCTCTATGCCGACCACGCGTGCCAAGCACGAGCCGCAGTCGGCCATGTCTCCACCATCCCATCGGCTTCGATCGCTCTCCGGATCGATCCAAAAGCGGGCCGATCGGCGTGGGCGACGTTTAATCTGGGTTGACCAGACCCGCGGGGGCGACTGCCGTTCTGGGATTCACCGGCCGCTCCAATGCTGGAATAACAAACGATTTCTGTTACCTATTTGACCACGCATAGCCAGAAGTATGGCAAGTTCGGTTGCCATTTCGGTTCATTCTGTCAGTGAAAATGATCGCTGAAGAGAATTGCCAGCGGATTCCTTTAAGTGGCATTGGATCGTTTCGATACAAATGGGTGTTAGATTCCCCACGCGTCCAACAGCGGCAAAAAAAATGGGAATGTGGGAAGCCTGCCGTTGACAACGCCGGCACGCACCGATTACCATTCCCGGACCTGCAGAGCGGGCCTGCGAAACGGACTCGAATTCAGGGGGCTGCGGAAAGCACGGTCATCCACACTTGATGGTGGGACTGCGGTTGGGGACTAGAGTAGGATGTGGCTTCCGACAGGATTGCAAACATGAAGCACCCCAAGGACGGGATGAGATACTCCTTTCCCCGGAGGGGGAAGGAACATCCGGTGAGTTGTAGCTCGCTACGACGGAGCCGGATGTTTTTATGCGCGGACGTGGCTTTTTCTTGATAGGTACGAGGTGCCTGCTTCGACGTCGTTTCGCGATGGCCGCAACGGTTGTTCCATGAGCCGAACGAAAGACGGGCGGTCGTTGATCCGTATGAATACCGCTAGGAAGCAAGCATTCCGGCCAGCCGTTCCAGCACCTTAACCAGAGCCTGTGTGCCTTCACGTCCTTCGCCTGCCGCTTGGTTGGCAGCGAGAAAATGAGAAACCATGGCGGTACCGGGCAAGGGCAGATCAGCCTCGGCCGCGGCATCCAGCACGATCCGCAAATCCTTCTGCTGCAGGTCTACCATGAACATGGGGGCGAAATCTCGCGCGTTCATTCGGGGGCCGAGATGGCTTACGGCCCAAGAGCCCGCAGCGCCGCCGGAAACGGCCTCCAGCATCGTCGCTACATCCAAGCCGACGCGTTTGGCGAACACGACCGCCTCACTGACAGCGAGCAGGTTAAGCCCGCAAAGGATTTGATTGCAGAGTTTCATGAGCTGGCCGCTGCCGACGGGTCCACCATGCACCGTGGTTTTGCCCAGCACGGAGAAGATCGACCGGGCTCGCCGCACATCGGCCTGCTGGCCGCCGACCATGATCGCAAGCGTGCCCGCTTGGGCGCCCGTTCGTCCGCCCGACACCGGGGCGTCGAGATAGGATCCCCCTTTTTGCTCGACGGCCGCCGCGACCTTTCGCGCGACGGCCGGCGCGATCGTGGACATATCAATGCAGAGCGTGCCCGAGCCCAATCCGGCAAGCGCGCCGTTTCTACCCAGGTAGACTTCTTCCACGTCGGGAGAATCGCTTACGATGGAAATCAGCATCTCTACGCCGGTCGCGGCGTGGGCGGGCGAATGACACCGTACGGCCCCGGCGGCGATCAGATCGTCGGCCTTGCTTTCGGTCCGGTTGAACACGCGAAGGGGATACCCTGCTACCAGCAAGTTGTGTGCCATGGGCTTTCCCATGATGCCGGTTCCGATCCAGCCCACCGTCGGATGATCCATGATCAACTCCGCCAACAAATGTTCACCTTCGTCCACGGGAATGAGGGCCGTGGTTTGCGCGGCCATCCACGCTACGTGTACGTCGATCCTGTCGACCTCGACCATTATGCCGGAACGGGGGAGAAGATGAAACGGCGGGATCCGGTCCGGACGAATTGGGGACACACGCCCGTGCGCTTTCGAGCGAAGCATTCGGTCCGGGTGCGATTCGCGCGAAGTCTGGCCATCGCGCCTCTGACCCGGCGCGGCACGCATTTTGCAAGGCGTTGTGGCGCGGGCTCTTTTCGTGGAGCCGTTGGCTCACAGAGAAATGAATTGGAGGTACTGCAATGAGAACTAGCGGAGTGGTTTTGTTAATGTTGATGGTGGTTTCCGCGATGGGGTGCGGCGTTCAACCCGCGGCGCTGGAGGTTGCCGACTTATCCGGTGCGTTGGCCGTAGGCGTGGATGGCAACGTGAACACGGACCTGAACGTAAACGTCGACGCGACGGTTCAGGGGGACGTGAACTGCACGATCGTTTGCGATCTGAACACGGGAGATTGCGAAACGATTTGCGAACTTGACGAGGGTCTTCCGCCGACTCCGGAGGAGTTGGGTGCGGCAATTTACCTAGCCAACTGCGCGGCATGCCACGGTGATCCGCCCGGATCGGGCTTCGCGCCGGATCTTACCGGCAAAACGGCTCAGGAAATCCTGGACATGTTCAACAATCCCAACCACCCGGGCGGGTCGTTCCCGAACCTGACGCTCGATGACATCGACAACCTGGCAGC
>JBHHUB010000018.1:0-31340 GCA_046753625.1 Phycisphaerae bacterium
GGCGAGATCGTCGTCATCCGGGATGAGAGTCCCGTTGCAGTCCGCCTGGCATTCATCGGGGACCGCGTTGGCGTCGCAATCGGTGCTGGTTCCGGCCGCGATATCCTCGGAGTCGGGGATGCCATTGTCGTTGCAGTCGATCACCGCCAGGAGCGGGGCGACGGTGGCCGCGTCGATCGAAGCGGGCGTGCCCGGTTTGAACAGGCCGATGGAAACAGAACCCGAGTAATCAGGCGCGACGTTGGCGTCGAATCGGAAGTTGTAGAGCGTGCCCCATCGCAGCGCGTTGGCATTGACGTCGGTCGCATAGGGCACCGTTTCCCAGGTGATGCCCGGGCCGGTGATGCTCACCGACCAATCCAACTTGCCGTACGGCTCGCCCGAATGGTAGTCCACGTCGTGGAAGCCGACGTTTTCGATGACGGCCCCGAGCGGCAGCGGAACGAAGAAGGAACTGCCGCTGCGATCTGAATTCATATTGTAGACGGCGTATTCATAGCGGTAAAACCCGTTGCCCAGCAGGGTGGCATCGGCCGCCAGAACGAACAAGCCATCGCCGGGAATCTGAACGTCGGTTTCCACCACGGCGGGATTGTTCGCCTTCCATGCGCGAATCGCCTGCTGCTCGTCCATGGTTGTATCCGTATCCTGGATGAACGCCAGGTAATGATTGAGGTTGTTCGGACCGATGATGTCCACGCGCCGGTATGAGGCGTTGTTGTTGCCGTTGCCGTCGGCGGCATCGTCCGGCGTGACGTACAAGCCCTCGACGAAATACTGCGCTCCGGGATTCAGCTCGGCCCGCAAATCGTTGGTGTTGACCTGAATGCGCTTGAAGATGGCGTCCCCGGTCTGCATCCAGCCCAGCACGTAGGGGTAGGGGAACGCGCCCGTGTGGCTGTTCACCTCGGATCGAGCCCCCAGCCGGAATTGTTCTCCGTTTAAGTCCGCGCCGTACACGTCCCAACACCCAACCCCAAGAAGATCCAGATTCGGTGCGGGCTGGGCTGGCTGGCAGGTGACGCCGCACCCCTCGCCGTCGACGGCCGCGAATCCGTGTTTCAACCAACTCAGGCCGATCTGCTCGAAACGATTGTCTTTCAGGCGGTACATGTTCTGGGCAATCACCGGGTGTTCGTTGGCAGCGCAGAAAGGCGAAGGATCATCACACCAGACCAGGGGAACATCCCCGACGTTGCATGAGGCCGTGCCTACGGAAAACGCGGCGATCTCGCGCGTGCAGGTGTCCCCGCTGATCACGCAGGACTCACCCGCTCCGCAGTCGCCGTCGCCAAGGCAAGGCGATCCGCTTACGCTGCACGCATTGCAGTCCGCAATAGTCATACACGTCCGTCCGCTTCCGCTACACGTCATCAGCGTGCCTTGCGTCAACACTCCTGTGATATCCGAAACGACGAGGTCGGCATTTCCCAGCACCGTTTGGGCACAAGCCAAGAGCACGAATGCCAAAGGCATGCCAAACAGGTCTGACGTTGAACGAAAGAACCTACTCATAGCGTTGAACCCCCCAGTTCCACACCGGTGTTGAGACAGGTACCGACCCCGAGCACAAGACCTATCAATAAGCGAAGTGAGTTAGCCGTCCATCCCCCTGCAGGAATCACCCAAAACGAGCAACATCGCTTCCCTCCATACCACTTCAACCCCCTATCTCCGTCAACCTGCCAACTTTAGCAGCTAAGCAAGCCGACTTCAAGGAGCGAGCTGGCAGTATACCCGATTTTTCCATGCGTTTGGAAGGATTCTTACGGATGGAGTCTCGGCGGCGGATTCGACCGGAATCTCAGACATGACGGCGGTTGATCGGGTCTGTGGGCCAGTGAATTCCACGAAAAGCGACCGTCGGAACCGGCCCCAGCCGCAACATCGCTCAAAGAGAGGCGCCGAAAGCACACGCCACGCACCGACTCGGTAAGGGCCTGGCTCCGATATTCCGCGCGATCGCTTACGATCCAGTTGGATCTGTCGGAAATGAAGCACAGCTTGAAGCCGACCTTTGGTCCGATCCTGGCTCGAATTGGAAATGTGGCAAACTAGGTATCATTTTTGGCTTGATGTTGGTCTGCGATCGCTCTATACTTGGCCATTCGGGTCGTGGATGATCTCGTTCGGGTTGGCGTTTGCCGTGTAATCGCCCGACGGGGGTTCACGCGGTTAGGTGGCGGTGGGGTTTCAAAGAACGCTCTGGCTTCGGGAGGTTTTGCGGCGAAGCAGAGATTTGGGGGAGTTCGGAGTTGGGGGTTTTCCCGCGTTCCGCATGCCTTAGGAGGGTATAAGAGGATGCGTTTTCGATTTATTTGTTCGACGGCACTCGTGCTGTTTGCGGCGCAGGCTGCGTCGGCCGGCGGTTCCACTTTTTCGTATACGGCTCCCGGCGGCGCCATCAACGATGCGTCGGTCCAGTTCTTCCCGCTTACCTTCGGCACGCCAAACGAGTTGATCGCCGACGTCGAGTTGGAAATCACGAACCTGACGCATTCCAGTCCGGGCGACTTGAACGTGTTCCTGCTGGATCCGTTCGGCAACTCGCTCGAAGTCTTCGACGACAAGGGCAACGGGTTTCTTATTGAGAATCAGGATTTCGTGTTCAACGATATCGCGGCGTCGGAGTTACCCCCGTCCACTCAGCTTGTAGGGGACACCTACCTGCCCGATCAGGCTACAGCCGGAGCCGGTTTCGCTCAATTCACCAACGGTGGCGTGGATGCGTGGATCCTGGTTGTGATCGACGATGCGGCAACGGGCGGCGGCAGCTTTGAATCGTTTACGATTCGCGGAACGGTGGTTCCCGAGCCCGTGACGCTTTCGCTTCTGGGACTTGGCGCGGTGGCCGTGTTACGGCGTAAACGCAAGACGACCGCCACCCGGCTTTAGCCCGCGCGGCCGCACGGACTCGCACAAGTACGAGTGATGCGACCCTCGGCACGCAGCCAGAGGGCGCGGCCTTTACGAATTGATTTCTCCCCCCAAGCCTGCCCTAGCAGCGCTTGGGGTTTTTTGTGCGCGGGGATTGGGCCGCACGCGTGACATCGGACCCAGTGCGGGGGCGCGTACCTATCGGTCCGTGTGGCAATGATCGCGACCGTACGGCGTGCGTGCGTTAGATGCCGCCCTGCCGTCACGAGGGCTCCATTTCCGGCTACACCCGCCACGTCCGCATTGATGATCGCGTGTTGAACGGCCCATCCGCGGCGCCTATAGTCAGGCATCGCCGGGCGGCTAAACCTAGGTGCCCACGGGCGATGTGCGTCGGCGGATGTTTTTTGCGTGGGGGGGGGAATCCGTGGGGAAAACCCGTCCGGGGAACCACCCTTTTAGCGTTGGCCATAGTGCGGGCACGCAGTGTGTACTGCCTGCCGGTATGCCGGAGGCGTCGGCAAGACCACCTGTCCTTGCCAGTGCCTCACGCTGCGGCGCGTGCCGCAGTTTTTCAGAATGTCTCCTACCGCGAGAAAGCGCGAGATGGAGATTTGGAGGAGGGGATGATGCAGATCAGACAATTGGGGGCGATCGCATTCGCCGGTAGTATGTTGCTGAGCAGTGTCGGGTCGGCCGATGCCGGCCGGCGTTCGCTTTCATCAAGTCAGCCGGCCGGTCTGAGCGGCGCCCAACAATCCGTGGCCTCGCTCGACGGCGCAGCCGGCAAGCAGGCTCGCCGCGCCGCGGTGGCACAGCCGGGGGACAACGGGGGATCGGTAGCCGCTGCCGCCGGCGTATGTACGGCGCCGGCGGCGAACTGCCAGCTTCAGGACCTCAACGACGCGGACAACAGCAACCGGATCGATTTCCTGGTCGCCGAAGGCTTCTCGCCGGCCGTCGCGGGAGATGTTGTCGATCTGTGCTGGCGGGGCGCGTATGACGACGGCACTCCTCCCCCCGGCGACAGCAATTGTCAGGGACTGGCCCCGGATACCTTTGAGGTCAAGTATTACAGCAGCGTGGACGGGGCACCCGGCGCGCTCCTGGGTTCGTTCTCGCAGGCGTTGGGCACCCTGACGGTCACCGGCCCGGTGGCAACGGGCAATCTCGTTGCGGGCTTCGCCCCGGAATACATCTTCAGCGCCACCCACGCTGCGGTTCCCGTCACACCGGGACAATGCTACTGGGTCGAGATCAGCAACACGTTGGACGCGGTGGCCGCTCCGGGTTGTGTCTGGTTCTGGGAGCGGGGCGGGGTCGACCCAGGGGGCGTTACGGGTGACCAGCGGGGCTTTCAGGATGGACCGCCGGTCGACGGATATGGCCTGGAAGACCTCAACACGCTCGACCACGCCCTATGTTTGAGTGTTCCGCTCGCTCCGGCGGGGGCGTGCTATCCCGCGCCGCCGGCGAACGATGATTGCGCCAACAGCATCGCCATTGCTGATGGGACGACATTTTTCGATACGACTTCCGCGACCACGGACGGGCCTGCCGAGCCGGGTTGCATGTTTGTTCCGGGCGGCGGTGATCTGGTCAATCAGGACATCTGGTTTGATTACACGGCCTCATGCAGCGGAGACGTACAGGTATCGCTTTGCGCCAGCTTCTACGACACCAACCTGGCGATCTACGATGGGTCGGCCTGCCCGACGGTGGCGGGCGCAATGATCTGCGGAGACGACGATTGCGGTCCCAATACCCTTCAGACACAGGTGACCGTGATCGGCGCAACACTTGGTCAGGCGTTGAAAATCCGCGTGGGCGGGTTCTCCAACAGCCTTACGCCCGGCTTGGACGTCGGTCCTGGCTCGATCAACGTGGCATGCGGGACGTCTGGATGCCCCGACGCTTGCGCTCCCGGTGCCGGTGATTGCTTCGCGGGCAATGGGTCGCCGGGGTGCGGGGATGTCACCTGTTGCACCGATGTGTGTGCCATAGACTCCTTCTGCTGTTGCACCGAGTGGGACAACCTTTGTGCCAATCTCGCCATTGAAAACTGCGGCTCCGGATCGGTTTGCGCGACGGCCACCGGGGATTGCTGTCAGGACCTGGGCACCCCGGGATGTGGTGATTCGGCCTGTTGCCTCGCGGTGTGTGCGGTGGACCCGTTCTGCTGCGGCACCGCCTGGGATACGGTCTGCGCCGGAGAGGCCGTTACCGTGTGCGATCCGCTGTGCAACGCTTGCCCGGATGGCGCGATCACCTGGCTGGATCCGGCGGACGGATTTCTGGACGCACGACAGCCAACCGACATTGGCGACGCGGCCCTGCTCCAAGGCGTCAGCGAAATCAGCGTTTCCGGTCCGGTCGGCGCAGAGGCGCTGGAGTGCTGGTCGCTTTGTGAGACCACGCAAAATATTGCACTACATCCGCCGGGATCGGGCGCCAATGCCGTGGTCGGCGTAACCAGCGACGGGGCGGGCGGCTACACGCTCACGCTGGCGCATCCGCTGACGCCCGGCGAAATCACGAAGGTGACCTACACCAGCACAAGCGGCACGACGCTGAGCACGGCCGCACTGTGGGTGCTTCCCGCCGACGTCAACGGCGACGGAACGAGTTCGCCGGCGGACATTCTGGCGGTTATCGATTCGCTCAACGGCGTCACGCCACTACCCGGCAACCAGACCGACACCGACCGCAGCACGGTGGCCGGTCCGGAAGATATCCTTCGCGTGATCGACCTGCTCAATGGGGCGAGCGCGTTTGGGCCTTGGCTCGACGCGACGCTGATCGACGACGGGCTTTGCCCGTAGTTCGATGGGTGGATCCGCGTACGCGGGTCGGCTGTCACGCGCAACCAACAGAAGACCCCTGCACGATCGCCGTCGTGTGGGGGTTTTTGCGTGGGCCGGGGTGGTCGATTCCGATCCATCGTACACGACGATGAGCGGGCTACGTCTTTGGTCCGTGGGTCCCTTAATATCGGACGTATCGCCGGCGTCGTGCTGACCTCCGCCTCGCGGGACGGTTTCGATCATGGAGCGTGAGGCGTGGGCTTGCGCCGAAGCGAATCAAACCTGGGGTGGTGGTTTGGCTGGGGGCTTCGGCGATTGAGCCGGTTCGAGCGGGTACCCGGGATGGCCCGGCGGTCGCGTTGGGCGGCGCCCGGCCATTTTCGTCGTAGCAAGGCTCTGGACATGGAAAGTCGACAAGCCTATAATCGGCGTCTGGTATTGAGGCTCGCTTGGCTGATCCGCGTGGATTTCAGCCGCGCGATTGGGGTGGGGAATCGGGCCTATCGGGGTCTGCTAGCTGGGGCGATGCATGCCATATCGGGGTGGATTCCGACGGGGGTGGCGTCGAGGAAAGCTCAAACGTACGTGAAAAAACGGTGCTTGGAGGCTGTTTCTCCGCTCGCGCGAACGGCGCATGCCCGATCGCTCGGTGTGGTTTTCGGTCTTTCTTCCGCTCAAAAGAAAGGTTGAGTATCGTGGCAGGACTCGTTAGACTGGGAGTCTTGGACACGTGGGGGAGCTTACAAGTTGACCAGTATTCTGGAAAAGTGGCGAAATAAGGGGACTAGGACAATGAAGCGTACTGTTACGCAGGTTTTGATTCTAAGCATGATTGTTGGGCTGTCGTCCCAGGCGGCGTGGGCCCAGACTGCGGTGTTTTCGATGAAGGTCGTCGAGATCAATGGCTCGACCGCCGGGCTTCCGTCGACCAATGTGTCGGTGAATCCGGGTGATGTCGTTACGATCGAGGCGTTCCTCGTTGGCTGGGCGCCGGAGGAACTCGCCAGCTATCAGTTCGCGTTCGACGTAGCGAGCATGGACAGTGGCGGGGGAAGTCCGCTCGCGCTCACCGAGATCCCCTGTGGGAGCGGGGCTGATTGTCCGGTGTCCGGCTTGTGTGATCTTGGTGCCGGCGCTTGCCAGTGCACCGAGTCCCTGTTCATCGACACCAGTCCTTCTCGCTTTGACTTCGTGTTCTTCAACGGTGCGGTCATTGCGGCCACCAACTGTTTCGGGGCGCAGTTGCAGGCGGGAGCTGTGCTCATCGTCAACGCTGGCGGATCGGGTCAAACGGACAACGGCACGCCCCGTTACCTGGGTACGGCGGTCATGACCATTCCGAGCGATGGCTGCGGGGTGTACACGCTGGAGTTCGATCAGAACCTGAGCCCGCAGCAGACGTTCGCCACGGACGTGAATGGCATCCCCATCTCCGTCGTCGATGCAAGCGCTTCGATCACGATGTCGGTCAACGCGGCTTGCCCCACGGGATGTGAAGTCATTGCTTCGGCGTTTCCGCCGGACTGCGAGGTCGACGCTCGTCAGCCTCATCCCCTCAACGACGCGAACACGCCCTTTGGTTTCGATTCCGTCGAGATTACGTTTGCGGACATGTGCGATCCCGCTTCCTTGGGGACCTCCGATTTCACGACCGAGCAGGTGCCCTTCAGTCTGTTCCCGCCGCCGCCTCAGGTGATCGGCGTCACGGCGCTTAACGCGGACACGGTGCGGGTCGATCTCGACCGACCGATTTCGCCCGGCAAGTGGACCTGTATCAAGCTGGCCAGCGATCCGACGCAGAAGACCTGTGTGGGTTACCTGCCCGGCGATGTCAACGCCGACTTGACCTCCGCTCCTTCGGACATTCTGGCGGTCATCGACTCGCTCAACGGCGTCACGCCGCGTCCCGATTTCGCAACGGATGCGGATCGCAGCGGCCAGGCCGGTCCCGAGGATATCCTCCGGGTCATCGACTTGCTCAACGGGGCTGCGGCGCTGGACGTTTGGCTTGATGAAACATTGCCGGCTTGCCCGTAATCGTGTGCGGGTGTTCTTGATCCGCATGGCTCCGGGCTGATCGGGGCCGGTGTGGTCGACTGAAAAACAAGAGCGGCGTAGTTGCGATTGCTTGCGGCTACGCCGCTTTTTTGCGCGCTGTGGATTGATACCGATTCACTGTGCCCCGGGGCTGCTCTGCTGCGGCGCGCTCGGGGCGACGATTCGGAAACCTTATGAGAGGGTGTGTGGAACGCGCCCTCCGCATGCTCCCTACGCTGGTCGGGGTGCAAGAGAGAATTGGCGGCGTCCAAGGATCGAAGGTGCCCCGTTTACGGGGTGATCCCGCGAAGCGGGCTGGCGGATATAACCCCCGAACACACTTCGCCAACACGCTGCACGGCATGACCCACGAGGCACCCGCCAAGACTGTAATGGACTACGCCGCTCGCACCCACGGCATGTTGTTTGACGCGTCGGCGGTTGCGGAATACGATCCGGGTCATGTGGTGGCATGTCCGGCGGGTAACCAGTGCGTTGCGAAAGGATTAGCGAACATGATGATTTCAGAGGCGATGAACACCAAGCTCAACGAACAGATTGCCGTAGAGTTCGGCGCGGCGCACCAGTATCTGGCGATGGCCTGCTCGTTCGAAGCGATGGGCTACAGGATTCTCGCCAAGTGGTTCTTCAAGCAAAGTGAGGAGGAACGCACGCACGCTAAGCGCATCATCGACTACGTGCATAGCGTAGATGGATGTGTTGCGCTGACGGCCGTCAGCGCTCCGAAATCCGACTTCAAATCCGTCGAAGAGATCATCCGGATGGCCCTGGAAGGTGAAGAGCGGATCACCACGTTGATCAACGAACTGGTCACGCTGGCCGGGTCCGAGCAGGACCACGCTACGCAAAGCATGCTTGCCTGGTTTGTTGATGAGCAGGTGGAAGAGGTGGCGAGCATGAGGGGCGTGCTTCAGCTCGTTCAACTGGCCAACGGCAACATCTTGCAAGTCGAAAACCGGCTGCGCCACGAGATGCTGGCCGGGCAGGCGTAGAAGGTTAAGACCCTCATGGCGGGCCGAGCACGCAATACGCTTTGGGATGTAAACCGGCAGAAAGCGACGCCTGAGTCCGTTTTTCTTGATCGAAGACGAATGCTGAAGGGGCTGGGATTCATCGGGCTCGGTGGGGCGGGCGTGATGGGTGTTGGAGCGCTCGCCCGCTCGCCCCGTGCGGACGACGCCGAGGAGATGCTGGCTGCCTCGTTGCACCCGTTCGACCATTTCGGCCGATTTCCGTGCGAGCGCAATCCCCGATTCACGCTTGATCGCGCCATCACCCGCGAAACCGAAGCGGCTCAATACAACAATTTCTACGAGTTCGGACTCGACAAAGCCGTCTGTTGGCGCGAGGCGCAAAAGCTTACGACGAATCCATGGAAGCTCGAAGTGGCGGGTCTGGTCGAGCGACCGAAGACGTTTGACGTCGCGGATTTGACGCGCCGGCTGCCGTGCGAGGAACGCCTGTACCGGTTTCGATGTGTCGAACGGTGGGCCATGGCCGTTCCGTGGTCGGGTTTTCCCCTCAGGGCGCTCTTGGAACTGGTTCGCCCGCTGTCCAGCGCGAAGTTCGTCCGGTTTGTGAGCTTTTTGCGGCCGGAGGAGGCGCTGGGGCAAAAGCCGGGTAGTCCGTGGAAGTGGCCCTACTATGAGGGGCTGACGATTCAGGAGGCGGCGTGCGAGTTGGCGTTTGTCGCGACGGGGCTCTATGGGCATGCGTTGCCCAAGCAGCACGGCGCGCCGCTGCGGGTCGTGGTCCCGTGGAAGTACGGCTACAAAGGGCCCAAGTCGATCGTGAAGATCGAATTCGTCACAGACCGCCCGCGCACGTTTTGGAACGACGCCAACCCGCGCGAATACGGCTTTTATTCCAACGTGAACCCGGGCAAGCCGCACCCGCGGTGGTCCCAGGAGCATGAAACCCTGATCGGCACGGGTGAGCGGCGGAAGACGCAGCTATACAACGGATACGCGGCGCTGGTGGGCGATCTTTATCGTGGCAATGAGGACTGAGGCGGCGCCGTGCTGACTTGATGCCCTGTCCCGTGTAGCCCAGCGGCCCTCCGCTGTGTCTGGGCAGCCGTCCAGTGTGTCTTTGGGCCATCACCCAGCCGAGGGCGGCTGGTCTACAGATGACGTCACGGTGATTGAAGGCTCTATGCGTGCAAGGAGCGGTTATGAGCGAAGCGATACCGATTGACTTACGGAGCGATACCGTCACGAAACCTTCGCCGGCGATGCGCCAGGCCATGGCTGACGCCGAGGTCGGCGACGATGTCTTGGGTGACGATCCGACGGTGCTGCGCCTGCAATCCCAAGTGGCCACGCTACTCGGCAAAGAGGCGGCGCTCTACGTTCCGTCCGGCTCGATGGGCAACCAGACGGCCATACGCGCCCAGACGGAGCCCGGTGACGAGATCATCGCGCATGAAGAAAGCCACATCTACCACTACGAGGGCGGCGCGCCGTCCGGATTGTCCGGCTGTTCGTTGCGTTTGTTGCGTGGCAATCGTGGTCGGTTTATGGCCGACGAGGTGCGGGCTGCGATTCGCCCGGCGGAATCCCATTTTGCCCGAAGTAGGCTGGTTGTGGTTGAGAACACGCAAAACCGGGGTGGGGGATCCATCTGGTCTCTTACCGCGATCAAGGAAATTCACGAGGTGGCGTCCGAGCATGGATTGCGGATGCATCTGGACGGGGCCCGATTGTTGAATGCCTGCGTTGCCACGGGGATCGAACCGCGGGAATACGCCCATCACTTCGACACGGTTTCGATCTGCTTTTCGAAAGGCCTGGGGGCGCCGGTTGGTTCCGCCGTGGCCGGTGACGCCGCCACGATCCGGCGCGTGCACCGTTTTCGCAAGATGTTCGGCGGGGGCATGCGCCAGGCCGGGATCATCGCCGCCGGCGCGCTGTACGCCCTGGACCACAATGTTGAGCGTTTGCTGGAAGACCACGTCAACGCAAAACGGCTCGCGCTGGCGATTGGGAAGATGCCCGGCCTTTCGATCGATGCCGGAACGGTTGACACCAACATCGTATACTTCGACGTCGATTCGGATCGCGGCACCGCCCAGGAGTTCGTGCAGGCCCTGCGGAGCGAGGGCGTGTGGATCCTCGCTACAGGACCGCAGCGCGTCCGGGCGGTGACCCATTTGGACGTAAACAGTTCCGACATCGATCGTGCGATCGCCGCAATGGAGCAACTTGCCACGATGGGCCGTTGAGGCGGTTGCGATCGTTGCGGCGGTTCCGTGGAGCGTAGCGGCGCCGAAAGCCCTTCGATTCAGCAATAACCCTGAGCCGCGGGCTTCAGCCCGCGCGGCCTCCCGGCGATCGCTACACGGAAGATGCAACCGCTCCAGCTTTCTCGATCGCTATCGGGCAAGCATCTTTTGGACGCTTGGGTCGGAGGATGGGTAGCCGGGGACGAGCTGGGCATCTCTTGGATCGGTGGGGCGTTCGGTCCCGTCGTAGCGGCGGATGTTGCCGGCCAGCCAGATGTTATCGCGCGTTTTGCCGAAAAACGGCGATGTGATCCACTGAACGCTGCCGTCGAGGGCCAACACGCTTTGTCCGCGGCTGCGATGCGCCGGGGAATTGGCCTGGTTCGGGTCTACGGAAGCGTCGAATCGTCCCGACCGAAAGATCGGGTTTCGATCGCCCGCATAGGCGATGGACGTCGTGGGCCGCAGGTTCGGATTCCGGCCTGCCAGGTTGAGCGAGTCGTAGCTGATGTTGTCGACACCGGCAAAGTCGCGCCTCATTGCCAGCCTGTCCGCCGGCATCGCCCGGCCATTCGGAGCGGAAGGGCAAATGAAGCTCGCAGGCCTCGGGCCGAAGTTGTACTTGGCGAGCAGGAAGATATGGCGGCTGTTTGAGGCGTACGGGCGGTCGGAGCGACCGGCCGTCGGTAGCCAAGCCGTCTCACCTTGAGCCCCGGCATAGGGCAGCGCGCCGGCAAAGCTCGCCTGGTACAGCTTGGCACCTTGGAAGATCGAGCCGAGATTGGTCGCGCATCGGCTTCTCTTCGAGCGGTCGCGCAGCTCGGCAAGCCCCGGTACAAACATGCCCGCCAGCATGGCGATGCAAGCGGCTACGGCCAGGAACTCCTTGATGGGAAACCGCAAACGCCCGAAGGGCCGGGTGGTCGTCTGAGCCTGGTGATCGGGCGGCATGGGGTCGGCCGGCGCCGCGCTGCGCTGGATGCGATCCAGTGTTTTCTCGATGAAGTTTTCGGGCATGGCGGCGACCGTCCAATAGTCCAACGGGCGCAAAGACCGGCCGATGGCATCGCTGCGACGACCCAGCTCCGGGTCCGCATCGAGCATGGCCTCGATCTCCCGGCGGTCCTCGTCGCCGATTTGGCCGAGGTGTAGATCGAGCAAGAGCGCTTCGATGCGATGACGATCAAGCTGGCTGCGTTTGGCTTCGTCCATGCTGGTTTTCTTCTTGTCCCGGCACATGAATTATTTCGACCAGGCATCTCGCTTGGCCGAGGTCTCCGCCGCGGCCTCATACAACGCCGCGAATTGAGCCACCGCCGCGTGGAGGCGGCTTTTCACCGTTCCCAGCGGCAGGCCGAGCACCTCCGCGATGTCGCGATACGGCATGCGGTGGTAATACGACAACACAAGCACCGTGCGCAACTTCGGGGCCAGCGACTCGACCACGTCTTTGACGGCCTTGCGTTTTTCGTCAAGTGACAGACCTAGATCCGGGGGTTCATCGTTGCCGGAAAAAAGGCTCAGGAATCGCTGTCCGGATTCATCATCCTGGTTCACACAGGCGTCAAACGGTAGTTCTCGCTTTCGATTCCGCCGCCGGAGGTAGTCCCTGGCTTTGTTGGCGGTAATCGTAAACAACCACGGCTTGAGCCTTCGCTTCGGATCAAACTGCTCCGCCGACGTGTGCATCTGAAGCAACGCTTCCTGAACGACGTCCTCCGCCGCCACCGAGTTGCCCGTAAACCTGATGGCGAACTGGTAGAGCTCGCGCGCATGGCGCCGAACGAGCAGCTCGAAACTGCCCTCGTCGCCACTCACGTAGTCGGCAAGCAGCTTTTCATCCGATGGTGCACTCATCGTTTCATTGTATCCATACGCTCGGAAGTTGGCGCGGTTCGACCCGGTGGGAACTATCGGCGGAAATGTTGCACGGGCGATCATCCGATAATCAGGCGGCACATCATCACCACGTCCGAATCCGTGCCTCGGCGGGCTGCGGCGCATCAATTGCGCATGGCCGCGCCTTTTTGGCCGGGGTCGGTCTTTGTGGATCAAACCGCCGTTGGCACGCCCGCCGTCGCGTATGATACGGGCGCATCCGCCTCTGGCTCAGCTTTCCCATTTGACCCGGCGTGTTGTGGCCAGCCGGGGGCGGCTGAGCTACACATTCAGCCGGGGGCGGCTGAGCTACATTACCGTTGGTCGCTGCTGGATGAGCCCGAGTTGTCGCTCGACTGCGACGCCGGTTCCACGGCAATGGCGGCGAAAACGCCATTGACCACGCCGTCCAGGATCGAGCTAACCCCCGTCTGGATCGCGGGCAGCGCGGTGTTCCGGAACGCGGTGCCTCCGGCGGGAAGGCACCCACCGATGGGTAGGATGGCCGCAGCCATGACGATGGCAAGCGTGCGGCCGGTCGTAAGGATGCGGGGAGCATGGTTTCTTGTTGGATTTGCAGGGCGCATGTTGGGCTCCTTTGTTGCCGTATTCAAGGGTGTTCCCAGGCGCTCTTGCGCCGGGCTGGGAACCGTATCGGCCGAACGGGGCGCGCGTGATTACATCGCAACGGCGCGGCGGGGGATCAAACGAGGCGATCAAGGGCCACGCGCGCAGGAATTGCGCGAACTTGGGTTGATGTCGATCGTATTTGGGATGCGGCTTTGCTCGTGAGCCGAATGGCGGCTACGAGCAAGAAAAGCAGGAATGCAACCTTGATGGCGCGAACCGGGAGCCGGTGGGTCAGCCGACTTCCGAACAGGCTTCCCACGATCGCCGTTGGAATCAGGACGGCCGCAAGCAGAAACGGGCTCGTTGTACCGGCCTGGTCGGCGGCGTAAGCGATGTTCTTGGCGGTTGCCCCGACGGTGGCCGTGGCGACGATGACGGCCGAGGAATTGGCAATGGCCGCGCGCATCGGCAATCCCAAGAAACGACGTTGCAGGGGAACAGCCAAGGCGCCGCCACCGACGCCCATCAGGCCCGCGACCAGACCGGTGGGCACGGCGACGACCATGGCAAACGACCAGCTGCGAGGCCGCGTCGTCGCTTCACGGTCATGCTCCGAGGGCAAGGTCGCGGTGCGAGGTAAGAATGGCAGCTTCGGTGCTGCTTTTCGCAAGAGGCGGAATAGCTCATAGCCGACCAGTGCGAAAAGCATTATCCCGAACAGCCCGCGCAAATAGGGCTCGCCTCGATCGCCGGCAAAAACGGGCAGCTCGCTGAGCAGGACTCCGCCAACGACCGCCACGGCCGCGATCGGGAACATTCGGGCGACGGTCGCCCATTCGATGGCGCCGGCTTTGCGATGCTGGTAGACGGCCGGTGCGGCTACGAATACGTTGACGATCATCGCGGCGGCCTGGTAGAGATGCTGATCGGGGCCGAGCACCTCGGTCATGGCCGGGATCATGATGAGACTTCCACCGATGCCCAACATGCCGCCGAACGATCCGGCGACCAGACCGATCATCATGAGTTGAACGATAAGCATGGGATTGCCCGCCCTGCGTGCCTCTTTGCGTTGCGCGTTGCTCCGAGCCGCATGTTAGCTTGCGCGGCGGGTGCCCCACCTCCTTTTGGAGGTGGGGGCGTCGATGATGGCGACCGGCTGATGCCAGCGTTTGCCGCCGTTTCCAGCGTCCGAGTTCCGGCGTCCGTGCCGGATGGCCTTCACATCCTAGTGACCAGCGAGATCATCGTCTCCCCCACGTCCCAAGGACATGGGGCACCCGCATGTTGCGCTGTGGGTGGATCAAACGATGAGCATGGCGTCGCCGTAGCTGTAGAAGCGATAGCGGGCCTCGATGGCATGTCGGTATGCGGAGCGGGTTCGCGCTACGCCGGCAAACGCCATGACGAGCGCGAGCAGCGTGCTCCCTGGGAGATGGAAGTTGGTCAGCAGCGCGTCGACGCAGGAAAACGAGTAGGGCGGGTAGATAAAGGCGTGCGTCGTTCCGGAGGTGGGTTGGATGTGCTCCCAGCCGCCCCACAGGGCGGCTACCGACTCCAGAACGCGAACGGTGGTGGTGCCCACCGCGACGATTCGGCCGCCGCGTTGTCGACAGGCGATGATTCGCGCCGCGGTCTCGGCCGGCAGGTCGAACCGTTCGCCGTGCATGTCGTGGTCGGCCAGATCATCGGTCTTGATGGGCCTGAACGTGCCGATGCCGACGTGCAGCGTGACGAACGCGATTTCAATGCCGCGGTCCTCCATGCTTTCCAGCAAATCCTTGGTTAGGTGGAGCCCGGCGGTCGGGGCGGCAATGGCGCCGTCGTGGGTGGCGTACACGGTTTGATAACGCGAGGCATCATCGGGTGCCGCGGGGACCGAGCGTCGCTTACGCCGAATGTACGGCGGAAGGGGCGTTTGGCCAAAACGGTCGAGTATCGCGTGCGGCGGCTCGCTTGAATGCACCTGGATTTCCCATAGCCCCTCGCCTTCGCGTTGAAGCAGCGTGGCGTTGAGCGACCCCTTGCCCGCCCGCAGTGCGATCGTTTCCCCCTCGCGGAGCCGGGACGAACCCTGCAACATGACCCGCCAGTGCTTCGGTTTCAACTCATCGACGAACAGCCCGCCCACCTTTCCGCCGGTCCCGCGGACGGCGTCGAATTTGGCGGGCAGCACCTTCGTATTGTTGAGCACGAGCAGATCGCCGGGGTGCAGTAGGTCGGGCAGGTCGGCGATGATCCGATCCACGGGGGAGGGGGACCGGCGATCGATCAGAAGCAGTCGCGCATCCTGCCTTCGCTGCGTCGGTTTCTCAGCAATGAGGGCTTCGGCGAGATCGTAGTCGAGCGTCTCGCGGAGAAACGTGGGTCGGACGTTATCGGGTCGGACGTTGTCGGTTTCCATCTCGTTCATGATCCCGGTATGGTACCGGGGCTTGGCCGGTATGGGTCAAGCAGCGTCAGCCCTCAGCTTCTGACCTTCAACCTTTGAGCTCCGGGACCGCTCGAAAAGCCCCCGATAACGATCACGGACCCTGCTTGCCGTGGGCCGGCCTGCTTTCGACGCTCGGACTGGCGTTGTGTGGTATAATGAACAAGCGAGGTCTGCGTTGTTCTGATCGGAGTACCGTCATGTTTGCGGCCGCTTGTATCCTCGGCATGCTTGCCCCCGGGCCTCTGGGGCCGGACGTTTCCCGCGCGTTCGGCGGAGCGATCCACGCGACTCGCCCTGCCGATTCGGCCTTGATTCCTTCACGACCACGGCCTGCTCCCGCAAGGATGGTTCGTATGCGCGCTAAGACCATCGGCGCGCTCGCAGACGTTGCCGCCGTGCCCGCGAATGCGTTCGACAGACGCCTAGGCGTTGCTGGGACGCCCGCAAGTGTGCCCCGCATCCCCGCCAACGTCATCGTCGCCACCGGTCACGGCAAACCGCCCAAGCGGCTGACGGGCGCGCGGGCGAGGATGATGGCGCGCCGCGCGGCCGAGATCGTCGCGGTGCGCAATCTTGCGCGCAAGCTCAGGATCGGCAACCGCATCCGCGGATTCCGCTATGCCCACACGGCCTATCACGCCGACGGCAGCGTAACCGTCACCGTCGAATACCCGCGACGCTGAGCACCACGGCGCGATCGCCAATCAGCCGTCAGGACGCTTCGCGGCGAAAGTCTCCACTTTTCCCGCCGGTCTTCCGTTCCAATTGGATGGGTCCGATGACGATGGATTTGTCGGCCGCCTTGGCCATGTCGTAAATGGTGAGCGCCGCCGCCGCCGCCCCGACCATCGCTTCCATTTCCACGCCGGTTCGCGCGACCGTACGGGCCATACACGCCACGCGGAGCACACCCGCCGAAACCTTCGTGAATTCGACCTGCACCCAGTCGATCCCGAGCGGATGGCACAGCGGGATCCACTCGCCCGTGCGCTTGGCGGCCTGGATGCCCGCGATGCGCGCCGTACCAAGCGCCTCGCCCTTGGGTAGATCGCCCCCAAGCAGTCGCTCCAAGACATCGGGGGCCATGGTGACGACCGCCGAGGCGACGGCTTCCCGAGTCGTCACAGCTTTTTCGGACACATCGACCATCCGCGCTTGACCCGCTTCGGTCAGGTGCGTCAGCGGCCGCTCCGGTTCGTTGGACTCGCTCATGGCGAGAAGTTTAACGCGACCCGCCCGACCAGGGCAAATAATCGCGCCCGTTGAGCCGTCTGTGCAGGCCGTTTATGGGGCAGCGCCCGTCTGGAATCCATAGGTAATGCGGCCTACGGACCCCGCCGATACCGCTGACGATGGGTGCATTTTTCACGAGTTCCGTTCCGGGTTCTTTGGACTTGGTTGATCACCAACGGCAGGGTTGGTCCCGGTTCATGTATTGGGCGGCGTCGTCGCGGGCCCACCGCGTGCCTTGCCTGATTGCGGGCATTTGGCTGCTCAACGGATTCGACCTGACGCTCACCATCCTCGCCCATCAGCATGGCCTGCTCCACGAACAAAACCCCTTTGCCCGTCAATTCCTGGAACAGGGCGCGCTTTCGATCATGCTCTTCAAAGTCGGGTTGGTGGCGATCGGAAGCTATCCGCTCCTGCGGTTCCGCCGTACGCGTATTGCCGAGCTCGGCGCGCTGGTTGTCCTGGGGGCGTACGCCATACTGGCGGTGCGTTGGTCGACCTGCGTGGATCTTTATACCCTGAGCCTGTCCAGCCCCGTGACGCTCGCCGATATGGAATCGCTCCAGCAGACAATCCCCCATTAGCACCGCCTCCCATCAGTCCCCGAGCCGCAGGTGCCACCGGGACCGCCAATCTCCTGATTGGCACCGGCCCCCCGAGCCGCGGACTTCAGCCAGCGCGGCCACCCGAGACTCGCCAAATCATCCCGAACCGCATGCCTCTAGTGCTGTGTCAAGCTTGTCTTGACGGGTTGGCTCAGTCATCTGTGGCCCGGCCGCCCTCGGCTGGGCGGTTGCCCGGACACAGCGGAGGGCCGCTGTGCCACATGCGCCTTCTTGACTCAAGAAACCGTCGAAACGCGAGTTTCCCCTGATTCAAATGCCGTACCGCATTCCGGACATCGGCGCGAGCTAAGACCGATCAGCAGATACCCGCACCGCCGGCAATAGGGTTGATCCAGATCCCGCATTTCCAGCTTGCATCGAACCAAACCCCACAGCGCGCTTCGCCAGGGAAGAATGCTCCTGATGGCCGCCTCCCACACCACGCCGACAAGCATCGCAATTGTCCCCGCCGTCGAAAGCCAGATGCCGTAGGACGTGGATTGGATATCGAAGACGATCCAGCAACCGAACCAGGCCAGCGCCAATAGCAACGCGCACCAGCGAGCGCTCAGCGGCCAGCCCTCGTGCCGGCGCAGGCCGCAAGACAGGTAGAAGCACATGATCAAGGTACTGCCCTGAAAGAAGATGACGGCCGGATCGATCCAGAAGCTCAGCGAACCCCATCGCTTGAAATTGCCGACCAGGAACGCGCCAAAAATCGCAATCCAGACGCCAAAGAGGACCGGTGTGACGACGTCCTTGGGCGTCGAACAGGCTTTTTCGGTTCGCCGGCGACGCACGGCGGAAATGCAGAGGTTCAGCCCGACCAGGTAGGGCACGAGAATCCACGACGCATAGCCCCAACCCTCCAACGAACTGGTAGATCCGATTGAATCAAGTATCTCTTTGGCTGGAACGATCGGCGAACCGCAACCCTTGACGGCGGGCAGAAAAATCGTCGCCGTGACGATAAGCCCGCCGAACCCTTGCAGGGCGATCGCGCGGCGCAGTTTCGCGACGCGCGGCCCCGGCGTGTTGGCGAGCGCACTGGCATCCCTGGCTGTGCTGTCGGGCATGGCTCTACGTTACCATACCAAGGACAGCCAAGAAAACCGCGGGTCCGAAAGCTCACCGCGTACGCGATGCCGGATCGGTTCGACAGAAGCGGATCAGAGCGCCGGGCGCAAGCCCGGCGACATTCTGTCCCCGGATGGTTCGCAGGCTGGCGCCTACGGCGCTGATCGGAGCACCCGGCGCAAGCCTGGTGACACCTGCCGCGCGCACCACCTCCAACTTCCTTCTTGGTGTCTTCGTGTCTTGCTGGTGACAACTCCCCCCCGCCTGCGGTTTACTCCTGCTCCATCTTCCAAACCGGCAGGCGGCCTGGTGTCCAGGGCGCGCCGAGCGTCTCGAGTTGATCCTCTAGTGCGACAAGATCGTCCCGGAGCGATTTCAATTCGCCCAGCACGGTTTCAAATGCCTCACCTGCGTAGCGATAGCTGTCGCGCTGGGTCTGCGTCGGCGCGGAGGTGACCGACCAGTCGGTGGCCGTGCCGACCCGCGACCGGATCGACGGCGCCGTTGGCTCCTGGTGCTTCGATCGGGTTCGATCACCGGTCAAAGCGGTGTTGATCTTGTTGAACCGATCGGTGAGCCCCTTGACGGTCGCCAGCAGCGCCGGGTCCGCCTTCGGCGTCTGCTCAATGGCTTTACGCACGTGGTTAAGCCGGTTGCGGTATTCGCCGGCCACTCGGATCGCGCCGCGCACGGCTCGTTGGAGCTGTGCTGTTTTCTTGTTGAATGACAGAACGTCGGCACGATCTTCCGCCGCGAACGTCGCCAATTCCAGCGGGATTACGTTGAACTTGGCGGGCTCCGTCAGTTCGGTGGTGACGCCGTCGATCTCCTTGACGAGTGTCACGCTGTAGACGCCCGGCAACGCCAGCGGCCCATGCGGCTCGGCATCCCACGGATTCAAGTTCGATTTCTTGGCCAGCGAAACGGGCAAGGCCGAGGGCAAGTACAGGTTCCAGGCGGTCCGATGGAGCCCCTTGTTCCTCGAACCCTTGACGCGCCGAATGACTTCGCCCGATTCGTGGCGCACCAGAAGAAACACGCTCGGCTCGCGCTCTTCGTCCTCGGCGCGCAGTTCCTCGATCGTCGGATACCCAACAGGCTTGCCGGCTTTGCGCGCTTTCTTCTCCGATTCCCGCCGACGTTCCTTGCGCGTGGTGAGTTTGTCCTTCAGATAATAGGTGAACACCGCGCCAAACGGCGGATTGGGCGCGGCATAATACGACATGCCCTGGGATCCCACGCCCGATCGCCCGCCCAGCCGGCTGCGCTGAATGTAGCGCAGCGCGTCCTTCACGCCGAACACCACAGCCTCTTTATCCAGCAGTTCGCTCGAAACCTCCCGCAAAGGCGTGTAATCATCGAGGACGTAGAAGCCGCGACCAAACGTCCCCAGCACCAGATCGTTTTCACGCGTCTGAATGTCCATATCGCGCACGGCGATCGTCGGCATGCCCCCCTTGAGCTTGATCCACTTGCCCCCGCCGTCCACCGTGAAGTAGACGCCGAATTCCGTACCCGCGAAGAGCAACTCCGGCTTTATGTGGTCTTCCGCTACCGCGTAGACGATCTCCCGATCCGGCAGGTCGCCGGCGATCGACGTCCACGATCGGCCGCGGTCGTCGCTGCGCAGGACGTACGGCTTGAAATCGGCGTTCTTGTGGTTGTCGAACGCGGAAAATACACGATCCGGTTCGTGCCGCGATGCCGCCAGCCAGCTCACGTACGTCATGTCGGGAATACCGGGGAACAGCGCCACTTGGCGCCAGGTCGCTCCGCCGTCTTCGGTGATGTTGATCAGGCCGTCGTCGGTGCCGACGTAGATCAGCCCTTCAACCAGCGGAGATTCCGTCAGGGCTACGGAGTTGCCGTAGATCGACGTAGACCGGTCCTTGGCAACGGCGTCGACGCTTTGAATGGTGCCCATGACCTTCAGGGTGTTGCGATCGATTCCGCGCGTGAGATCTTTGCTGATGGGCGTCCATGAGTTGCCGCGGTCGTCCGAACGCAGCAGGCGGTTTGCGGCGAAATAAAGCCGCTTGGAATCATGGGGGCTGATGATCAGCGGCGTGTCCCAATTCCACTTGTAGGGCTTTTCGCCCGGCGCTTCGCGTGGTTTGATGTCCACGACTTCGCCACTTTTGCGGTCGTGGCGAACCAGCCCGCCGTACTGCCACTGGGCGTACACGGTGTTGGGATCATCGGGATCGACGCGGGTCTTGTAGCCGTCTCCGCCCACGGTCACGAACCAATCGGCGTTGGTGATGCCGGCACGATCGGTGGTGCGCGACGGTCCGCCCTGGGAATTGTTGTCCTGGGTGCCGCCGTAGATGAAGTAAAACGGCGACGAGTTATCGACACTGACGCGATAAAACTGCGTGATCGGCAGGTTGGGTTTGAATTGCCAGTGTGCCCCGCGGTCGTAGGTTTCGTAGAGGCCGCCGTCGCACCCGACGAGCATCTGAGCTCGATCCTTCGGGTTGACCCAAAGCGCATGATCGTCCACGTGCCGGTGCTTGCGCGGCGCGCGTTTGAAGGTCTTGCCGCCGTCCGTCGTGACGCGCATGAACGTGTCCAGCGCATAGACGCGGCCGACCTCCGTCGGGTCGCAGACCAACTCGTTGTAATACTGCGGGCTCGAGGCCATGTACTTGTTGCGTTTCTCCCACGTCTCACCGCGATCGGTGGAGCGGAAGAAGCCGCCCTTGTCGTTGGCCGCTTCGATGATCGCGTAGACAACATCCGGATCCGCCGGGGATACGCACAGGCCGATCCGCCCCTTGTCTACGCCGGGGATGCCGCTGCTGAGCTTGCGCCAGGTCTTACCGGCGTCTTCGGATTTGTAGATGTCCGATTCCGGGCCGCCGTTGATCAACGTCCATACGCGGCGACGGCGCTGATAGGCCGAGGCGTACAGCACGTCCGGATCGCGCGGGTCGATGTGCACCTCGTTGACACCGGTATCGTCGCTGATGTGCAACACCCGTACCCAGGATTCGCCGCCGTCCGTGGTCTTGTACAAGCCGCGGTCGCCGCCGGCGCGCCAGAGCGGACCCTGCGCGGCCACGTAGACCGTGTTTGAGTCGCGCGGATCAACCACGATCATGCCGATGTGTTCGGATTCCTTGAGTCCCATGTTCTTCCAGGACTTGCCGCCGTCGCGCGATCGGTAGACGCCATCACCGAAGCTGACGCTGCGTTGGCTGTTGTTTTCGCCGGTGCCGACCCAAACCACGTGCTTGTTGTTGGGGTCGATGGTCACACACCCGATCGAATACGACCCTTCCCCATCAAAGATGGGTTTGTAGGTCGTGCCGTGGTCCGTCGTCTTCCACACGCCGCCAGAACAAACCGCTACGTAGTACTCGGAAGGGTCGTCGGGCACCACGGCGAAGTCGCAGATGCGCCCCGACATCAGCGCCGGACCCACGGAGCGAAACTTGAGCCCCGAAAACGTACCCGCGGACATGCCGCCTTTTTTCTCATCGTCGCCTGCGAGCACCGCCATCGGACCGATGAGGGCCGTCAGTAAGAGCGTCATCAAAGCGGCATTATTATGCATGCTCATGGAACTTCCTTCCGATTTGGGCCAACGTGTGCGGCCGCGACGGTGATCGTCGCACGCCTTCCCACCAGCCGGCAGCGTACCCGACGCGGGCGGGCTGGGAAACTCGTCCGATAAAAGCAGACTCGTAGGTGTCATCGGCGGGGCAGAGCGGCGGGTTGAGTGAAGATGCGTCGGTTTGAACTACGGTTGTGCCGGCCGGACGCCGCCCATGCGCACGAGCATGAGATGGAGTGTCGATGGATCGACACACCATGAATCGGCAGCGGCACTCGATGGAAATGCGGTTGGCGATCGCCTCCCTGCGCTCGCCAGCCGCACTCGCGCATGCCGGGAAGGTCGTGCCTCCCGCTGCACCATTCGGCCATCGGCGTTCAGGTGTTCCAGGCCGCCGATCGGCTGACCGGCGGGACACCGCTATAGCCTTGTGAGGATCGGTGGCAGGAAGTCACCCAGGTCCAGATTGCGGCTGTCGAATCGACTGCTGCGGCTCAGATCGTCCGCCGCGGCGCCTACCCCGGTCAACACCGCCTGGATTTGATTGGATGAACAACCGTTGGCCAGCAGCATGCCCGTAGCCGCCGCCAGGATGAGCGAACGCGTCAGTTTCGCCGTACGACTTAGAGATTTCATCACCAAATACCTCCACTCACGTTTCCTACGGACCAGTGCCCGCTTCTGATGTGAATAGTTATCGGGCACATCGAGCAATAATCTTTACCCATTATCGCCAATAGGCCCATATTATCGGATTGTCGCGAGAATTGAGGTTTCAGGTAGGGGTCTTTGAGCCATCTTCGTTGACGCGGGATAGCGAGCGAGCCGGCGTTGTAGACATGTCCGATTTTGAAACGCCAGGCATAGACCTGCGTGTGCGTGCGGCGGGTGGTCCGCGCGGGCTTCGATTCCGAGTCATGCTCATGGAGGACCGGCGGGCGCTGCGTGCATGGCGTTGGGAGGGGCGTTGGGATTTCGGTGGGTGCCGCTCTTGACGCGAGGGCGATGGGTAAATATCCTGCCAGCTCGTCTCTGTTGCGTCGGGCAATCGGGGCGAGTTGATTGCTCATGGCCCTCGGGGCGAGTTCCTGTGAGATGCGCAGGCACTGATGGGCGCCGTTGCTCGCGGCACGGTGCTCAGGCCTCGGCGATGAGTCCGCCGCCGCGTCCTTCCTGGGCATCTCTGTCTTTGGAACTGCGTAGCGATGCAATACCGGATTGGGCGCCGCGCCGCCCGGACGGCCGTGTTTTGGTGATTAAGACGGTTGGTTTGCTCCCCGCGGCCAGTGGTTGAACGTACAGCCGGTGGTGATGGTGGGTGGCAAATGGCCGGGGCACCGGAGCCTACCCGGTGGTGTAATTGGCAACACACCAGGTTTTGGTCCTGGCGTTCCAGGTTCGAGTCCTGGCCGGGTAGTGACTCGACCGTTCTTCAGTTTTGCGGGTCTTTCGGCGTGCGCGGGAGCGCATCGGGGCATTCGGGGGCGTAGTCCGGTCAACGTCGGGCCTCGTCGGCGAGCCCTTGAACGCACCGGCAGGCGGTCGGTGCGGCGAGCACGCTGCTTGGCGTGCGGCGGTACACGGGTGGTATAGGGAGCGCGTACATTGGGTGAGTCCGCGGCCATAATCCTAGCAGCGGGCAAGAGCACGCGGATGCAGAGCGACCTGCCCAAGGTTCTGCATGAAGTGTGTGGTCGTCCGATGCTCGGGTACGTCATTAGTGCCTGCCGGCTTGCCGGCGTTGATCGGTTGGTCGTCGTGGTTGGTCATGCGAAGGACCGGGTTCGGGAGGCGTTCTCAAGCGATCACGATGTAACCTGGGTGGAGCAGGCGGAGCAATTGGGAACCGGGCATGCGGTTGGCTGCTGTCGCGAAGCGTTGTCGGGGGTGACCGGGAGCGTGCTGGTGGTGGCGGGCGATATGCCCCTGATCCGGCGGGAAACGCTGGTTGAGCTTCTGGCGCAGCGCACCCGCAGCGGTGCGGCGGTGTCGCTGGCGACTACCGTGCTGGACGATCCGCTGGGGTACGGACGAATCGTTCGCGATGCCAAGGGGGCTTTGAAGGCCATTGTGGAGCATCGCGATTGCAAGAAAAAAGAGCTGGCGATTACGGAGGTGAACCCCAGCTACTATTGTTTCGACGGCAGTTTGTTGTTTGCCGCCTTGGATCAGTTGTCGCCGGCGCGCGGTAGCGGCGAAGTGTACTTGACGGATACGATCCGGTGGCTGCGGGCTGAGGGACACGAGGTTTCGGCGGAGTTGCGGGTTGCGGCCGAAGATGCGATGGGCATCAACACACGGCTGGATTTGGCGCGCGTGGCGCGATCCATGCAGGATCGGATTCAATTGCGACTTATGAATGAAGGCGTCACCATTGTGGATCCGGACACCGCTTGGATCGAGGCGGACGTATTGATCGGGCGGGATACTACGATTTTTCCGTTCAGTTTTGTCGGCAAAGGTGCCGCGATCGGCGAATCGTGTCGCATCGGTCCGCATGCGTTCGTGCCCGCCGGGGAGACGGTTCGCAACGGGGCGGTGGTTGAGGCGAATCGGTACGAAGGGGCGTCCCGCGGGGCGCCATCGAACGAGGCGAAGTCGAACCGGGGAGTAGGCGTTTGAAGGGTGCACAATCAACTAACGGTGGTACCGGCGGAGGGGACGAAATGCTCGTTTTCGGCGGATCCGCCAGCGCCACATTGACCGACAGAATCTGCGCCTACCTCGATGTGCGGCGCGGTGCGGCGAGCGTTGTTCCGTTTCCGGACGGTGAAACGCTCGTGAAGATCGACGACGACGTTCGCGGCAAGGATTGCTTTGTCGTCCAGTCGTCCTCCCCGCCGGTCAACGACAACCTGATGGAGCTGCTGATTTTCATCGATTCGCTCCGTCGGGCGAGTGCCAGCCGCATCACGGCGGTGATTCCTTACTACGGATACGCCCGGCAGGATCGCAAGTCGGAAGGTCGCACGCCGATTACGGCCAAGCTTGTGGCGAACATGATCACGACCGCCGGGGCGGATCGCGTTCTGACGATGAATCTGCACGCCGACCAGATCCAGGGGTTCTTCGACATTCCGGTGGACCACCTCACCGCCGCGCCGGTCTTGACGCGTCATCTGATGGACCGAAAACTGCAAAACGCGGTTCTGGTGTCGCCGGATGTGGGCAACATTAAGTTTGGTAGTGATTTCGCATCGAGAATCGGCACGGAACTCGCGGTGATTCACAAACGGCGGGTCACCGCCGATTCCACCGTTGCCGTGACCATTATCGGCAGCGTCGACGGCCGCGATGTGATGATGTTTGATGACATGATCACCACCGCCGGGACGGTATGCGAGGCCATCAAACTGGTTCGGGCCAACGGAGCCAAACGCATCTTTGTCGGCGCTACGCACGGCATTTTCGCCGGTCCGGCCCTTGAGCGGTTGCGCGATGCGGATATCAGTGAGATCGTGGTGACCGACACCGTGCCGGCACGCACGGAATGCCACGCTCAGTTGGAGAATCTGACCGTCCTTTCGGTGGCCGATCTGATCGGTGAGGCCATCAGGCGAATTCACCAGCATCGTTCGGTGAGCGCTTTATTCTGTTGAGCTTGGGTTTTGTTGAACTTGGGAGAAGTGTTGTGTCGGAAACGATTACTTTAAGCGCGTCAACACGGACTTCGCTGGGGACGCGGTCTTCTCGCGTGTTGCGCAAAGAGGGGCGCTTGCCCGCCGTGGTATACGGTCATGGTGAGGCGGTTCAGGCGATCGCGATCGACCAGCGCGAATTCGAACTGGCCCAGGCGCACGGCGCCTACACGCTCCAGGTCGACATCGACGGCAAGACTGAGCAGTGCCTGATCAAAGATGTCCAGTACGACTACCTCGGGACCACGCCGATCCACTTGGACCTGGCGCGTGTCAACCTGGACGAGCGCGTGCGCGTTAGGGTGGGCATTGAGCTGCGCGGTACGCCCAAGGGCGCGGTACATGGCGGTACGCTGGATCAGCACATGGCGGAGATTGAGTTGGAATGCCTGGTCTCTGCGATCCCGGAGGTGTTGCAACCGCTGGTGACCGATCTGGAGGTGGGGGATTCATTGTATGTGAAAGATCTGACTTTGGCCGACGGCGTGCGTGCCTTGGTCGACGGGGATGAACGCGTGGCGACCGTGCATGCCATGGCGGCGGCGGAAGCCTCTGAAGATGAAGAATCCGAGGCGGATGCGGCGGAGCCCGAGCGCATCGGGCGGGTGCGCAAGGATGATGATGCCTCCGAAGGCTCCTCGTAACGGTGGATTCAGTTCGTGAAGCTGATCGTTGGTCTGGGCAACCCCGGCCCGAAATACACGGGCACGCGGCACAACATCGGTTTCGCCGTAATCGACGCATTGGCGGCGGCCTATTCGGTCGCTTTGACAACGGAGAAGTTTCATGCCTGGTTCGGCAAGGCAACGATCGCGGATGAGCCCGTGGTGCTGCTCAAGCCGACCACGTACATGAATCGAAGCGGGCAGGCGGTCGCGGAGGCCGGTCGCTTCTACAAACTGGAATTGTCGGACCTGCTGGTGATTTCGGATGATCTGGCGCTTCCGGTGGCCCGGTTGCGGATGCGGGCGTCCGGATCGGCCGGCGGGCACAACGGCTTGCAAAATATTTGTGACCGGATCGGCAGCGATCAATGGTGTCGCCTGCGGATCGGAATCGGACAGCCCCTAGGTGACCCGGCCGCGTACGTATTGGGCCGGTTTTACGATTCCGAAATGCCGCTGATCGGTACGGCGACGTCGCGTGCGGTTGGGGCGGTAGAGTCCTGGATCCGCCGTGGCGTGGAAGCCACAATGAATGAGTTCAACGGTGATCCGCCGGATGTGGAGCGGACGACCGATGATGAGTGAACACGCTCGAGGCGAAGACCGTCCGTGGACAGCCGGACATGGAAAGAGGAATCGGAACCGATCGGTACGCGGCTCCAAATGCGGTGAAATCGGCTAAGGACGGGACCTCCTGCCGCGCGACGTGTCGTGGCGGGTGTGTCATTGGAATAGGAGATACAAAGCGTTGAATCAATACGAAGCCATGTTCCTGTTCGACCCCACCTTCGGGGCAACGATGGATAGCTGCGAAACGGAAATCAGGCGATTGATGGGGCGCATCGATGCGGAGATCGTCTTCTGCAAGAAGTGGGACGAGCGCCGCTTGGCCTACCGGGTCAAAGGGCGCAAACGCGGCGTCTACGTGCTCGTTTATTTTAAGGCGGTTGGGAACCGAATCGTGGATCTTGAACGGGACGTCAAGATTTCGGAAAACGTCTTGCGCATTTTGGTGATCAGCGCCAACGACATTACCCCCGAGATGATGGAGCAGGCGGTGGGATTGCGCGGGGCGCTGCCGGAAGGCAGCCCGGAGGCGGCCAGTTTCGGCGGTTACTCGTACCAGAATTCGGACCAGAAGCGGGAGGCTTCCAAACGGGACGAGGCCAAAACGAAACCATCCGGACCGACTGACGCAGCCAAGCCGCAGGACGCCGCATCAACCACGGCGGTCGCAGAACCCCCGAAAGAATCGGCCGACGAGCCGAAAAGCGACTAGCGGGCGTCAACGCTGAATTGAGGCAATGTTCCGTGTGGCACAGCGGCCCTCCGCTGTGTTAGGGCAACCAACCCCCGTGTGTTGGGGCGACTGGCCGAGCCGAGGGCGGCTAGGCTACACATCAGTGATATGGAACTTTCGAAGGGCACGAACATGGCAAGTTACAATCGCATCATTCTCATGGGCAATCTGACACGCGATCCGGAGTTGAGCTACACACCCTCCAACGTGGCGATCTGCAAGTTCGGCTTGGCGACGAACCACAAGTGGAAAGATCACGAAGAAGTCTGCTTCGTCGATTGTGTGGCGTTTGGCCGCAGCGGGGAAACGATCAATCAGTATATGTCCAAGGGCCGGCCCATCCTGTTGGAAGGTCGTTTGAAGTTGGACCGGTGGACCTCGCCCGAGGGCGACAAGCGCAGCAAGCACGAAGTCGTTGTGGATAAGTTCTCGTTTGTGGGCTCTGCGGGCGGCGGCGGCGGTGGCGCATCGCGCGACCATGTGCCGCCACAGGCCGAGTCATCCGCGCCAGCACCGGCCGGCGCCGCCTACGAGGCTCCGCCGCCGGCGGCGGAGGATATCCCGTTTTAGCGGGATTGCGGGCGGCGGGGGATGGACCATCCTTCGGTGCGCAAGGATGTCGGCGGCCTTGTGGGTTCTTGGCTAACGATTGATTGCGGCGTGGTTTACCCGGGGCATGGTTGGTGGCATTGGGCATGTTTCACCCGCCACCATGGACGATCGAGGCCGGCGCGCCTAGCCGCAAAGTCGACTGGACGTTCGCGGGCGGCACCCTCCCCCGCGTGCGTGACAGCAGCGGCGGCTGTGATTGCAGGCTGAAGGCCTGCGCTAAAGTAGATGGGGGCAAGCGCAGCGTCGCCCCCGGATCGCGGCGCCACTCAACCGATCGACCCTGTAAGGGGTCGTCTTTTCCGCGAGGTGTGCGCGACATGGCGCTTAGACGACCCATTGAGGGTCGAATAGAATGGGGCGCGCGGAGACCGTAGGTCCGCCACAGGCGCGGACCCACGGCTACTGTAGCACAGCCCTTCAGGCTGCAGAGGAGCATGGTGTTGAAGCCGCCGGAAGTGTGACGGCCCCCGACGCAGCCAAGCGGCCCATTGGGCCGTGCGTTGGAACGGAAATCATGGTAGGATGGCGACCGCGCATGCGGCGGCCGCGAACTAAGAGACTGATAGAGAGTAGAACATGAAACTTCTGTTGTGCAAAACCGTAGATAAGCTGGGCATCGTAGGGGATGTCGTCGAGGTGGCACCTGGGTATGGTCGCAACTACCTGGTGCCGTACGGGCTGGCGACTACGCCGACCGATGCCAACATGCGCGCTTTGGCGGAAGCCCGCAAGATTGCGGAGCAGGAGCGGGCCCACCAGTTGGCGCAGCTTAAGGCCCTGGCCGAGCGGCTCGACGGCGCCGAGGTGACCATTCGGGCGCGGGCCAACGAGCAGGGCCATCTCTACGGATCGGTCGGCGCGCGAGAGATCGCGGCCGCCCTGGTAGAAGAAGAATTCTTCGTCGATGCTCAGCAAATCGTTCTGACCGACCCTATTCGCGAGCTGGATAATGTTTCCGTTGAAGTCAAACTGGGTGACCATGTGGTGACCGTCAAGGTTTGGGTGGTTCGCGAAAAAGTAGAGGGCGAAGAGGACGAAGAGCGCGAAGCCAACCACGACGCCGAGTCAATCGGCCCAACGGATTCCGGCATGGAGGCCGGTTCAGATGGCGACGGCACCACGGGACAATAATCCGGCCCGCGCGGCAGCGCTCGAACGCGTGCCGCCGCAAGACCTCGACGCCGAAATGGCGTTGCTCGGTTCCATGATGATGAGCCGGGACGCCATCGCCGAGGTCTTGCCGATCATCGCTCGGACCGAGACGCGGTGGTTCTACACGCCTGCCCATCAGAAGCTCTTCGAGGTTCTGGTGGACATCTTCGACAATCCCAGCAAAGGGATCGACCTGATCACTGTTTCGGACGAACTCCGCCGGCGAGATCTGTTCGAATTCGTCGGCGGTCAGGAGTACATGATCCAGCTCGCCGAGAGCTTCGCCGAGCTTGCCAACGCCGAGTACTACGCGAGGATTGTCCGCGACAAGGGTATGCTCCGCGATTTGATCTCCTGCGCCGGGCAAATCAGCGACAGCGCGTTTACCGGTTTGGACGAAGCACGCGAGATTCTCGATCGGGCCGAGCAGCAGATTTTCGAGGTGACCGAGCGGCGCGTCAGCGGCGAGACGGAATCCATTCGTGAGGCCGTCACGCGGCTCGCCAAGCGGCTTGAAGACAAGAACACCACCGGGCTTTCCGGCTTGCCGACCGGCTTCCCCATTTTGGACGAATACACCACGGGTTTTCAGCCGGGCGATTTCATCGTCGTCGCCGCGAGACCCTCCATGGGCAAGACGGCGCTCGGGTTGGCCATGTCGTCGCATCTGGCGGTCGTCGAGCGACGCCCCGTCGTGTTTTTCTCGATGGAAATGAGCGGCGATCAGGTGGCCCAGCGCCTCGTCAGCGCGCAGGCCAAAGTCGAATCCCAGAAGTTGCGCCAGCGGCGCCTCTCCGACGCCGAGCGGTTCGACCTGCTCAACGCCTGCCACGCCTACCAGGACGCGCCGCTCTTCATCGACGACACCCCGGGCATGACCGTCATGGAGCTTCGCTCCAAAGCGCGACGGCTCAAGCAAAAGCACGACATACAGGCCGTGTTTGTGGATTACCTTCAGCTCATGCATTCTCCCGGCGTGGAGAGCCGCCAGGCGGAGGTCGCCGCGATCAGCCGGGGATTGAAGAGCCTCGGGCGCGAGCTCAAAATCCCCGTCATTGCCATGGCGCAGCTCAACCGTATGGCGGAAGGGCGGCAGGACAAGCGGCCGATCATGAGCGACCTTCGCGAATCCGGCGCGATCGAGCAGGACGCGGACGTGGTCTTGCTGCTGCACCGCGAAGAATACTACAAGCCCGAAGATGTCGAGGTTCAGGGGTTGGCTGAGTTGATTATCGCCAAGCAGCGCAACGGCCCGGTCGGCAAGATCGACCTGACGTTCATTAAGAAGCTGACGCTTTTCCGCCCCTATTCTCCGGTGCACGCGGATGACTACGTGCCCGCCAGCGGGAGCGGCGGTGGCGGGGCCGTTCCGTTCTAGGGCCGTTTCACCTCCTGTGCCGCGGTTCTGATAGCCGGTCGATTCAGTGGTGCCTCAGAGGCCGCGGCTCGGAATAGGCAACTGCGAACGGTTCTACGGCGGCTCACTTTTCTCCTGGCGTCGTGCCGAATGCCGCGCGGTAAAACGCCCAGTTGGCTTCGCCCATCGCGTTGAGCAGGGCATGGGGGTTGTGCTCGACATCGGGTAATACCCGGAAGACGTGGGGAATCTTTAGTTGCGTCAGGCGCGCATCGAACTCGCGATTGGCGGTGAGCGT
>JBHHUB010000019.1:0-31272 GCA_046753625.1 Phycisphaerae bacterium
GCCGCGAATCCGCATGGGTGACAGAGAGATCACAACATGAAAACACCGACCACGCCAACCGACAGCGGAAGACACGCCGGCTGCGTCGGACGCGCCGCATCCGTGACACATGGCGGTAGAAGCACCTACTGCGTTGTGCTGGCCGTCATGATGGGTGTCGCGTGTATGCCACTCCGCGGGCAGACGGCGGACGAATCCGTGAAGCACGAAAAGCAGGCGCGGCCGCAGCCGGTCGGCACTCCGGTGGACGGATCGCCGGAGGAACATGCCGCTCGACAGCGATTCAAGGACGATCTGACGGATGCTGTGCTATCGGGCACGTGGCAAATGACGCTGGGCGACGGCATTTCCAAGCCCGTAACGCTGAGTGACCCGCAACCCGAGTCCTACACGATCGGCCGGGTGGAGCCGGCCGCTGGAGATTTTTGGGTCATCAACGCTCGGATCAAGTACGCCGACAAGGATGTCGAGCTGCCCGTTCTGGTTCGCGTCATCTTTTCGGGTGACACGCCGATCATCACCGTGGACAACCTGACCGTGCCAATGATCGGCACTTATTCCGCCCGCGTGATGATCTACAAGGGCTTCTATGCCGGAACCTGGTTCGGCAAAGGGTACGGCGGCGTGCTTTCGGGCAAGATCACGAAAAAGGCGGCCCCTGTGAGCTCGAAACCGAAAGCCGCGGCCAAGCCATCACCGTAGCGCGCGTCATGCGTATGCGGATCACGACTTACGGGCCGTGGATTCGCACCGCGCCGACGACTGTCACATCGGCGCAACGGCGGACGAAGCAACCATTGACTTGCGCCGATCGCGAGGCAATCATGGAGCAGGAAACCGGCGTCTTTCTCTGTGCATTGGGCGGCTCTGGGCGGTACACAGCTCCATGAAATCGACGATCCTGGAATCGATGATCATCGCCGTCGCGGGCATAGCCTTGGGGACGGTGTCCAACACCCTCCGTACCTCCGGATCGCTCGATCTATTCAAGGCATACTTCGGAGCGGTCGCGACGAAGCAACCGCTGGTCGCCGATTCGCGGGGGTCCGAAAACGTGGACGAGCATGACGATGCGGCGGCGGACAGCCCGTATCAGGTCATCACGGTCGACGAGGTCGCCGACATCGTCGGCGATCCCGAGCTCATGGCAAGCGGCCTGTATGTGTTGGTCGATGCCCGTAACGAAAACGTGTATGAGGAGGGGCACATCGCCGGCGCACTGCGCTGCTACCATTATGAACTGGAGGCGTGCATCGACCGGGTCATCGAAGCCGCCACCGGCGTCGAAAAAGTGATCGTCTACTGCAACGGCGGCGAGTGCGAGGACAGCAAGTACATGTGCCACGAACTGATCGACAATTTCGGATTGCCCTATGAATCGGTCTATCTGTTTGCCGGCGGATGGGCGGCGTGGATGGAACATGAGCTGCCTTTTGTGGAGGGGCCCGAATAATCGTGGTGGCCCTGGAAACATCCAATCGCCGTTGGGCCGATTCCCCCATCCCGCTGTTGATCGCCCGATTGATACTCGGCGGACTGTTCGTCTACATGGGCGTGCACAAAATCGGCGACCCCGTCGCCTTCATGAAGCAAATCCACCTCTACGACATGCTGCCCACTTCGCCGGGCATCTATCTCAACGCCACCGCCATCGTGCTCCCCTGGATCGAGGTCGTCTCGGGCGTATGCTTGCTGCTCGGCGTGCTTATCCGGGGCTCGGCGTTGGTGCAGGCGGTCATGCTGGCGACGTTCACGCCGGCGATCCTGCTGCGGGCGCTGGCGGTCATGCACGAAACCGGGCAACCCTTCACCCAAATCGCCTTCGACTGCGGATGCGGTGCCGGAGAAGTGATTATTTGGAAGAAACTCCTCGAAAATACCGGCCTCTTCGTCTTGGCGCTCATCGCGATCTTCTCACGCTCTCGCAGATTCTGCCTGGCCAACGGTTGCGGCAAGACGACCTGCGCCGACGTAACGAGTCCCACCGGCGACCCACCCCGGCCAAGCACCCAAGGGTAGCGGAAGAGCTATCAGCGATCAGCCGTCAGCCGTCAGCCGAAAAAGATTGATTTCCCACGATCCGATGCTAGAACGTACGCGGTACGAGAGGATCGTTGCGGGCGTTGGCAGCCTCTGGCTGAAAGCTGAGGGCTGATGGCTATCTACTGATCGCTCCACCACTCCAGGAAGAACTACCATGAAGCAATCTCAACGTGTCTTGAACATGGCCGAATCGGCCACGCTGGCCGTTGCCGCCGCGGCCGCCAAGATGAAATCGGACGGCATCGACGTGGTCAGTTTCGGCGCCGGCGAGCCGGATTTCGACACGCCGCCCGCCATCCGTCAGGCTGCCGTCAAGGCCATCGAAGCCGGGCACACCCGCTACAGCAAACCGGCCTCAGGGCTTGCGGCCGCCAAGGAGGCGGTCTGCGAAAAACTCAAACGTGAAAACGACCTGGCCTACGAACCCGGGCAGGTGGTCATCACCAGCGGCGGAAAGATGGCGCTGGCCCTGATCATGCAAGCCGTCCTCGACCCGCGCGACGAAGTCGTCATCCCCGCACCCTACTGGGTCAGCTACCCAGAAATCGCCAAGATGGCCGGCGGCGTTCCGGTATTCGCTACGGGGCCGGCCGAGCAGGACTACAAGCTGCGTCCGGAAGACCTCCAACGCGTGCTCACGGACAAGACGCGCATCGTTTTCATCAACTCACCGTCCAATCCGAGCGGCGTAACGTACAGCCCGGATGAAATCCGTGCGCTCGCCGGCGTGCTCGCCGACCGCGATCTGCTGGTCGTTTCCGACGAGATTTACGACCGCTTGCGCTACGGCGGGCAGACGACGATGAGCTACGCGGCCGTCAGCGAAAAAGCGTTCGCGCAAACCGTCACCGTCAACTCGGCCTCCAAGAGCTATGCCATGACGGGATGGCGTCTGGCCTACGCGGCCGGCCCAACCGAGTTGATCCGCGCCATGAGCAAGATTCAATCGCAAACCACCAGTGGCGCCGTGACCTTCAATCAACATGCCCTCGTCGCCGCGCTGACCGGTGACCAGCAGCCGGTCGAGGCCATGCGTCAGGAATTCGAGCGGCGGGGCAAGCACATGTGGCAACGTTTGACCTCCCTTTCGGGCGTCACCTGCCCCAAGCCGACCGGCGCGTTCTACTGCTTCCCCGACGTTTCGGGAACCTTTAAGAAGCTCGGCGTCGGGGGTTCGATCGAGTTCGCGCGGCGGTTGTTGGAGGAGGCGCGGGTTGCGGTGGTTCCCGGCATCGCCTTCGGCATGGACGCCCACGTGCGGTTTTCCTTCGCCACCAGCATGGCGCAAATCGACAAGGGTCTCGATCGGGTGCAAGAGTTCCTGGTATAGGGCGCAGGGGCGGCGTGGGCTGTATGTTACGGACGATTGAAGGGCTCGGGCCGGGCGCGCGGCAACGCGAAGGGCGGATGGCGGTACTTGTCGGGCAGCAGATTAAGCACCTCGACCAGTACGGGCGAGGAATACATGCCGATTTCCTCGTTGCCGGCGATGGCGACTTCGTGGCTGAGGTCCAACCCTGCCACAATGGCAATGATTTCGAAGAGCCCGCGCAGATCCCAGCGGTGGATGTTGGGCATGTCGCGCATGGCGATCTTGGGGGCCAGCGGCAATCCGATTTCGCGGAAGCAATGGTCGACGATTTCGGTGCAATAAAAGCGATCGTCACCGGTGATGTACTTGTCGTCGTGAAGAACGTCACGTTCTACGAGATCCCGCACCGCGGCAAGCAACTGGGGAATCTTGTCGCGATCGGCCGGCCGAATCCGCTTGACGACGACGTTTTCCGGGCCGGCGATCAGCCAGTCGATCAAGAAAACCCGCTTGATCCCGTAGGGACCGCTGTCCACCACGACGAAGGTATCGTCGACCTGTTGCAGCACGATGCCCGCGTGGGCAAACGGGCTCTCGGCCCACCAACTGAGTAGCTGGCTGTAATTAACCAGGCCACCAAGCAACCGCAAGTGGCCCCGCCGAAAGATGATGTCCCCTTCCTGAAGTACCGGGTTGACCTTCGCGTACAACTCGTGCGCCGCTTGGAAGTACTCATCTATCCGCTTGGGAACAGGTGACATGTGGCAGCCACCCAGCCATAGGCCGGCCAGCAGAAGAAAACCCCACTCGACCGATCCGCGGGCCTCAACCCGCGCGACTGGCCCTCGGCCCGAGGCGCCCGGCCACCCTCGGCGGAATGGCCACGCCCGAACCCCAGAACGCCGAACCCCGGCCCCCGCATCGCGCCCCACACCCCGCGACGTTTTGTTCGGTCCGCGGCGGTGCACTATTCGGGTGGCTCCGAACTCATCACCATGTCGACGTTGTCGTAGCGCAACAGGGTTCCCTTGGCACGCTCGAGATCGACGATGGCGATGTTGTACTCAACGAGGGCATTGAGCATCGTGCGGCGCTCGGCGGCCAGGGCTTCACGGGCGGAAAGCTCACTGTTGAGCGTATTGAGGTCCTTGCGCTCGGCACGAGCCACGATGGAGGCAACCTCGCGCTCGCGCGATTGCGCCGATTCGAAGCTGGGGCTGATTTGCTCGTAACTGGTGGCCAACTGCCGCGCAGCGACATGCACGTCCAGAATGATATCTTCAAACCTCGCCCGCAACGCTGCCTCGGCCTGCGCCTCCTGCAGCCGTGCGCGGGTCGTCGCGGCGCGGGCCGCTCGGTTGCCCAGCGGAACCTCAAACTGCACCGTCACAAAATAAGACTGAAAATTGCTGCCTGACATCTGATCGAACGCCCGGGCGGCTTTGTTGGACAGCCCATCAATGCTGTACCGAAAGGTAACATCGAGCTGGGGCAGTTCGAGATTCTTGGCCTGACCGACGGCGATCCGGGCGTTGGCGATGTTGAGCTCCTGCTCTTTCAGTTCCGCACGATTGTCCAAAGCCGTTTGAACTTCGGCGATGGGATCGACGACGAGCTCGGTCAGTTGCGGAAAATCGGCGGGGATGATTTCGGCATCGCCGCCAATCGGCAGCGCCGGATCATTCAGCACAGCCAGTAACCGCTGCTGCGCGTCGTAGACCGTATTGCGTTTGCGGATGAATTGAGATCGCGACCGTTCGAGCCGCGCCTTGGTCGCCGCCAACTGCACAGGGATCACGTCAAACTCGCGCCGCGCCACAAGGTAATCATAAATGGACTCAAACTGCCCGAGCAGACGCGCCGTAATGGCGATATCCCGCCGGGCCTGCACCAGACGCCAGTAGAGTTCATCCACGTTGCGCAACGTGTCTCGTATTTGACGCTTGAACGTCCAATCGCTGATCTGCCGGTTGTTCTTAGCGATCCGGATGCGGGCTCGGTTGAAATCGATACCAAAGCCCCGAAGCAACGGCTGCCGCATCTCCAAGTTGAACGTGCTCGAATACGCGGGGTTGATGTTCTGAAAGCTCAGCGCGATCTTCTGCCGGTCCAGTTCGTAGAACCCACTGACCTGCATGCCGCTGGAAAGTCTTTTTCGAATGCCGTAGGTCGACGCGAATTGATCCACGGACGTGGACGCCAACTGCGAAGCGGAGGGACGGTCGATCTTGGAGTTGTTGATCGTGCTGAAAAACACCGCGTCAAACTCAGCAAGCGCTTCCACTGTCCGCGTCGTTTCAACGGCCGGGCTGTAGCTTTGCGATTCGATCAGGAAATTATGCGCCAGCGCTCGTTCCAGGCAGTCCGCCATCGAAAGCCAAACCTGCTTGGGGCGCCGGATGACGTCCACGCGCTCAAGATTTCGCCGCGCTTGCTTGGCCGCTTTGGTATCACCGGATTGCTCCCACCGCCGGATGTGCGCCTCGATCTCAGGACGGTAAAGCGTTGGATCGGGCACATGCCACCGGATGCGGTTCAGTGTAAGCGCGGCCTCGTCGGCGGGCGCCCCGCCATCGTCCGCCTGCCCGGCCGCCGCATGCGCTATGGCGGTCAGCGGCAAGACCGATCGTCCGGTCGGCTCTTGAGCCCATGCGCCGACCACGCCCCCAAACGTAACCAGCAAGATTGAAATCAATCCCAATCGCCGTTGAGCCGGTTTTGTGTTTTTCATCCCTGAGGAGACCTCGCTTGCCAACACAGATGATCCCATGGCCGCTATCATAGCGATGCAGGTAACGCGCCGACCGACCCAGGAGGTTGCGCCGCGCCGCGCAACCATGGCCGAGCCATGCCGGGTGGCATGGTAGCCGCGGCGTACACGATGCGTCAATTCCGCGACCCGGCGTAATTCACAACACCGTACAAGAACTCACGAATCCGCTCGCCGCACGGCCACCTGTAGGGTATTCGAGCGAATCTGTGAAATGTTTTGATGCCGAAGGTCACAGATTGAAAGTTGAAGATTCAAGGTTGAAGGTTAGAGATTGAAAGCCTGCTCGTTGCGAAGAGCAGGGAGTTTTGCGGGGGTCGGATGGCCGCGCGGGCTTCAAGCCCACGGCCCCGGGGATTGGGGATCCGCGTGGTCCGATGGGCACCTCACGCCAAATCCATCAACTTGCCCCCTTGGTGTCTTAGTGTCTTGGTGGTAAACCAATCCGGGTGGGTGGCCCACCTCCTTTTGGAGGTTGGGGGAGGCGATGATGGTGACCGACTGACGCCGGCTTTCGCCGACGATCCAAGGCTGCGTGGTCTGGGCTGTGTTCCGGGAGGCCTACGAATCCTAATCACCCCGAAGTCATCGTCTCCCCCATGTCCGAAGGACATGGGCCACCCTACTACGTAGCTAATCCGTAATCTCGAAACCGGACTGCTGAAGATCCCGGCACGACCCATCCGCGCGGACGTAGAAATCGTTGATTTTTTGCCGATGAAACTTGTGGTAGCCGCGCTCGGCCAGGTAGGGCGCCAGCTTATCACCGCTGGGACGATCGTTTTCGATGAGCAGCACCTTGGGCTTGAATTGCTCCAGATCGAAGCCGTCCAGGACATCCAGCTCGCACCCCTCGGTATCGATCGAAACGAGATCGATGCGCCAGCCCTCATCCTCAGTCCACGGACCTTGGCCGGCCGGACTATCGCGCCGCTCCTCGGCCAGGATCGCATCGAGCGTCGTTACGGGCACGTCAATCTCGACAAGCGTGGCACCTTCGCGCTGGCAGCGCTCGACGTGATCCGGCTCGGCATTCAAGAACGACAGCACCGGGACGTTTTGCGCCACCGTGAACTTGGTAGTGCCGCTGCTGCCCCGCTTGCTGACGGCGGCATTGATGACCCGGCTTCGCGGGCGTGTGCGCCCCGCATTTTGGGCCAATTGGGCGATCGGTTCAATCAGCAACCCCCTCCACCCCATCTGCTCGAGAAAAAACGTGTTGCTCAAGGTGACGCCGTCGAACGCGCCCACCTCGATGAAATAACCGCTTAGCCGTCGGCGAAAGACCTGCCAGAGAATGCGGTCTTCGCCAAACTGCGCCTTGAACAGAGGATCCAACAAGAGTGTGGGCATGGCTCGAATCTCACTTTCCCGTCAAGACGTTGGAATCAGCAGGCGCGGCGCGTGCGGGCACGCCGTCCACGACGATCTTGGGCAACGTGGTCCCCGATTCCGATGGCCCCGTACGGCCGCGCAGGGTTCCGCTGCCGCGCAATGTTTCCACTAGCTTGGTGATGCGGTGGCTGTACAAATGTTCGCCCAGCGTGCGGCGCTGGCCCGCCAGCGCAATTTCACGCCGCCGCTTGGGATGGTGCAGATAGAAGCTGATCTTCTGCAACAGCTCCTCCTCGTTGCGAAAGACGTCGCACTCCTCACCGATTTCAAAGAAGTCGGAGAGCTCCGGCGTCGGATAGGTGAGCAGGAACCCGCCGTAGGCCGTGACCTCAAAGTGGCGGACGATCAACCCGGTTTCGATGTTGCCCTTCATGAGATTCAGGCAGATGGGCACGCGGCGCATGCGCTGGTGAAGCCGCTTCATATCCCAGATGCGCGGCGTGTGCGGCAACCCGTAATTTGGACCCCAGTGATCGCCGATCAACTCGAAGCGGTCGCCCAGCTTGCGCTTGAGGAAATGGGCGAAGCGATCTCGCTGCTTGACCGCCAAGAAGGCATTGTAGGCGAATTTGTTGGCGAAGTACGCCTGCGACTTCCGCGCACGGTCTTGCGGCGTATCGGTCGGCGCCGGCGGCTCGGCGAATCCGTACAGATCGTAGAACATCGTGTGGAACGGCACCTCGGGCATGTCGGCGTGGACGGCCGCGGCGGTAAAGCCCGCGTGCAGGTGCGCCGGAAGAACGCCACCCGGGGATCGAAACCAACTCGTCGCCGGGTGGCCCATGAACGCAACCACCGGACCGGGATCGGGATCGGGCAGCGGCGACGTGTCGAAATCGTCCACCGCCGCCCCCATCGGCACCTTGGTGACCCGGCTGACCCCGAGGCGGATCAACTCCTCGGCGTGCGCGTTCTCGAAGATGCCCTTGATCCACCCGGCGTTCTCGAGCAACGTCCAATGATCGGCCCAGGCGACCCGGCCCATCGTCGAGGTAATCGGGTCCAGGTAGATCGCAACGTAGGGCACGCCGGCCGCGACATTGGTAAGCCGGTGGGCGACCGACCCGTTTTCCGGGCCGAGCAACGTCAGCATCTCCGTGTTGTAATCAAGCATGAGCTCGATGTCGTGCTTTTCGAGGAAGTCGGCGATGATGGGCCCGTCGCTGAGCCGCTCATCGAGCGGGCGATGGAAATCACGGGTGGGCAGGTCGGGCACGCGGTGCACCTCGAACCCAGCGGCTCGGGCCGATCGCTCGAGTTGCTCGGTGGTCGCCAGGCGCAGGGGTCGTCGAACCATCTATCGCGACGCCTCACTGCGCACATAGAGCGCGTCGCCCCAGTTGTGCGGCTGATCGGAAGGATACGTCGCGTGGCGGCGGAATCCCGAGTCGGCCATGAAGCGATCGATGTCCGCGATCAGCGGGATATCCTTGTAAATCGGGACGAACGCCACCTCCGCATAAACCGCTTTGGCCGTCTTGAGCACCTCGCGCGCCCCGGCGAGCGCCTTGAGCTCCGCCCCCTGCACGTCCAGCTTGATGACATCCACGCGACCCGGATTGATGCCGCTATCATGACACCATTGATCGATCGTGCACACTTCCACCTCCTCCTTGCCCACCACACATGTCCACTGCTGGCATGGATTACCTTCTTGAAACTCGAACAACGAATTCGCTTCCGGACTGGTCGTCAGGTTGATCGTCGTCGTGCCGTCTTGGTCGGCGACGGCCTTCTTGACCGGATGCACATTGAGCGGCGCACAGTTTTTCTTCAATTCGTCGAACACCTTGCCCACCGGCTCGAAACTGTAGATCTCCGCACGCGGATACAACCGGCGCAACCCCGAAGCCGTCTGCCCCGTGTTGGCGCCGCAATCGAGCACGACGTCAGGGTGGGGGACGAGCTTTTGCAAATCATCGCACCAGTGGGCCGACGAAAATGCTACGGGCATCGGACGAATCCCAAACGTACGGAGGATTTCCTGCAGCCGATGGGAGTAGAGGTGCTGCGCCAATGTGCGGCGCTGGCCGGCGTGAGCGATGGCGACGCGCTCCTGGGGCCGGTGCAGGTAATACTTGACCTTTTCCAGCAGGTCCACCTCACTGCCGAACACGACGCATTCTTTCCCAACCTCGAAACAGTCGTGGATTTCCGGCTGATCGTAACACATGAGAAAGCCGCCGGCGGCCGTGACCTCAAAGTGCCGCATGTTGACACCCGTCTCGGCATTGCCGTTGACCAAGTTGAGGTTGATCGCCACCTCACGGAAATGTTGGAAGTATTCGTCGTCGGTCGGTATCGGCGGTCGGCACGGCAGGCCGTAGGTCGTATCCCAACGCCGGCCGATCAGTTCGAAGCCGTCGCCGAGATGTTTCTTCAGGAAAATGACGAATCGATCACGATTGCGAATGCACAGCGATGCGTTGTAAAAAAGCTTGGCCTGGTAATAGGCGAGCGTCTTTTGCGCCGCCGTGGCCAAAGTGTCTTCCGGCGTCACGGGCGAACCCAGGCCGTACATCGAATGATAGATGTCGAAAAACGTGCGGCGGGGCAGGTCACCATGCACCGCCGCCGCCAGCACGCCCGGAAACAGATTGCCGGCCGGAACACCGGCCCCCTGCGCGAAATACGACGTGTTCTGCGCGCCGACGAATGACACCACCGGTCGGCATCGGGCCGGATTCAGCGGCTGCGTGTCGTAGGCGCGAACCGGCGCCGCCATGCGCAAGCCAAACACGTTGGGCACGCCGAACTGCTGAAGTTCGTGAACCTGAGCCCGGTCCCAAACGCCCTTGCCCCACGTCGGGCTTTGCAACGAGGCCCAAACAATGCCCCAATCGAGCCCCTGAAACACGGTCACCATCGGGTCGATGAAATGGGAGATCAGCGGCCGGGTGACGTGCTCGTGCAGCAGCTCCGTATGCCCGGCCGGCGTGGGCGGCAGCATGGTCAAACCGGCGCCGCCGTTGTCCAGCAGCAGGTCGACGAACCCCGTCTCCGGGGCGGTCAAGATCGATCTCGCATCCGACCCCGCCGCCACACGACTGGCGAGATCGGCCGCGTGGCTGTTGCCGCTGCTGGTTCGGGGTCGGGGCAACGCCACGGCCTGATAACCGAAAGATCGGCAGGCATCTTCCCACCACCCACCACCGAATACGCCAAAACGCATAGACACGGTATCGAACCTTGGAATCCCGGGAAGCGTCGTCGGTCATCCGCAGGCCGCGACCCCGGCGGGCCGAGGCTACGGAACACCCCAATGCGCCAAATCCAATCCAATCGCCACGCTTCCTTTATCGGCCACCGACGGCCGGCGTGTCCACCTATCGGACGCACCGGCCTCGCACCCGGTCGGAACAGTGACCGATTGCCCCGCGGCGTTCCGAAAAATGGGCCGTGCTCGATTGATCAACCGGGAGCGCCGATGGTCTCTTAAGGCGGGCACTTTTCAGACGTCTTTTCAGAACACCGCGGCGCAAGCCCGGTGACATCCTACCGCGGATCGCGCTTGGATCGCCGATCTCCTGATCGGCATGGACGTCAAACGTGCCAATCGGGAGCGTGGCAGTCGCAGGGTCCGCCGGCTGGCGCCAACGGCGCGGAGGGTCCCAGGGCTAGCGCCCTCGGCTCTGAGCGACGCCCCCATCCCGCCGGAAGCGTCACGAACCCGCGCCTTCAAAGGGATGCGTATAGGATCACGGCATGCAATCGGGGCAGACGTCAAAATGCGAACCCGAGGCGCGCGAGCCCGCGGGTCGGTGCTCTTGGCTGCGAAACGCCGCTGGGCGTTACCCCCTCGCCTTCATGGTGTGGGGTATGCTTTCAACGGGATGTTCGTTTCATCCGGGCGTCAGCATGGGCCTGGGACGGATCCCCCGAAGCACGATCTCGCCGCCTGCCGAGACGGCGCGCTTCGTGTCTGCAGGATCATCTAACGTTTGGCGCCCTGATCCTCGTGAGCCGGAAACCGTAGGCCCGGACGCGAAACGATGGCACATCGATCTGGGTTTTCAGGTCAGCTACACGAAACTGGCCGAGACCAAGCAGATGCTGGACCAACGCCTGGACCGCCCCTTGGCCACCGATCTGTTCAACTTGTTCGACCACCCCATGACGCCGATCAATCGCCGCACTCGAGGTGGGCTAAACTCATTCACGCTCGGCATCGGCCGCAATGAATCCGACTGGCTGACGTGGACGGCTTATTTCGTGGGCGGCGCCGGCACCGATCGAGAGCACCAACGTCTGGGCCCGTTGAATCTCAAAACGAACTTTCGATACGGCTCCTACCGCGTCGGTTTGCGATCCGAAATCTATCCTTGGGGCGAACCGCTATACGGACGTGACCTTCAATGGGAGGATCGCCTGCGGCGCACTCGGCCCTTCCTCTACCTCGGCGTTGAAGGAGGCTACGTCAGCGGCGAGGGGCGCGGCAGTTATTCCGTCGCCCCGAGAACGTTGTATCGCGACAAAGAGCCGATTCGCGATTGGATTCTGGGATTCCCCATCGGCGCCGGGTTTCGCCTACCGCTCGACGCGCATTGGTCCTTCGCGTTGATGGGCGACTACACGTTCCACGTCTACCGCCCGCAGGAATACAACAGTTGGAACGTAGTCGCGAGCCTGCGGTATCGGCTCTGATGCTGCGTCAACGCTGATTCCATGGGGCATCCCGTGCGGCACAGCGGCCCTCCGCTGTGTTGGTGCAACCGCCCAGCCCAGGGCGGCTGGGCCACGGAAGCAGAACACACCAGACCGTGGCACGCGGGCAGCGCATCCGCGATGGCTTATGATGCCCATCGCGCGTGCAGCGCCTCGGCCATGGCCTCCAGTTCGGTGTTCTTCTTCCCACCGAACGAGCCGCACATGGCCTCGCAGAACTTGCCGCATAGCGCATCCTGATCCGCGTCGCACATCACCTGATCCCCCATGGTGAACAGCACGTTGTCCTCTTTGAAAATGTGGTTCTCGAGCAGTTCCCAATAACTACGGGCCGCCTCGCGAAAGCGCGGCTCGCCGCTCCGATCGCCTTCCGCGAGGGCATTCAGCGCGTCGGCCATCTGTTGCGTAAACGCTCGGGCTTGCCGGTGCTCCTCCAGCATACAGCCGATCGGGCCACCGTCGCGAGGAATCCCGCGCTCTTCGAGCAGAGGAAAGAGCAAATCCTCCTCCTTGGCATGATGGCAGGCGTCCGCGAAGAATTTAAAGAATTCAACGCACTCGCCAAGCGCTTGCCCCTCAAAGCCCTCGCCGCGATCAAAGCGCTGCATCAACGACTTGAGCACACCCAAGACCTTGAGGATTACCTGATGCTCCGCGCGAAGCACGGCGGACGGTTTCGTATTATCACATGCATTGGACATTGGCTTATCTTCCTATCCGTCACAAGGGTCAATAAAAATCGCGTCGGCCGGGCAAAGGTAGGCGCATACGCCACACCCGCTGCACCCGTCCGGCCGTATCTCGGGCCATCCCGCATCGTTCAAACCGATGGCATCCTGTTTCAGCGGACACCGCGTAATGCAATAGTCGCACGGCTGCCCCTGCGTCAGGTAGCACGCATCAAGCGCCACCACCGCCAGCCCCATGCGCACCGCCTTCGGCTCGGTCGGTACCAGCGCCCGCGGCTGACAAGCCGCGATGCAGGGCATATCCGAGCAAAGGTAACACGGCGACTCGGCCGGAATCACGGCGGGCGTGCCCGCGTTCTCACCGAATTCCGGACCCAAGCGCCGAATGGACTGATACGGGCACGCCTCCTGGCAGTCCGTGCACTGGGTACAGGTTCGACGAAAGGCCTCCTCGGGCAACGCGCCGGGCGGTCGCAGCCATACCCGAGGTCTCGCCGGTTCCTCCTCGACATCACCTTGATCGCGGCGCAACGCGCGTTCGATCAACTCGAATCGAACGGTGCGTACCGCATTCGTAGCGTCCGCAAGGATCGTCCTGCCGAACTCGCCGAAGAATTCTCTGCGTGAACATGCCACCGGCACACGCCCCTTACATGGCGGAGGTCCGCATCTCCATCGGCTGCTTCAGCAGCCAGAGACTGAAAATACTAAAGCATATCATACCGGCCAGCATCGGAAGCTGGCTCCGAAACGCCGCCTTCGGCGATCCAAACAAACGCAAACTTGTCTTCTGCGCAACCCACAAACTGTAGACGTGGCCGACCAGAACCAGCAACACCTGAATGATCCACAGCTTGTCCAGCGAGATCATCGGGGGGATGGTCCAGTCGGCCGTGCCGAGCACGTTCCAGCCCCATCCGAAGGGATCGGACAGAATCGCCACGACTTTCGGCCCTTCCATCAGCAGATGCTCCAAGTTGTGAGCGATGTGGTAGAACAGCGCGATGGGCAACATAGCGTACGCATAGCGGATGAAATAGTCGCGGTAAGCGAGCGGACGAAGCGCAAGCTCCGCCCCCGCCTTTTGCGACGCCAACACCAACAGACTGTAGATGGCGATCGGCCCCAGCAGCAACAATGCCATCCCCAGGCTGAACCCCAAGACCCGACCGACACCCGCGCCGCTTCGAATCGCCGAAACAAGCTGTTGCCAGACGGGGGTCATGGTGACGCCGTGAAACCCAGTGATGGCAAGCATGAGCAGCGCCAGATAGGCCTCATCCGCGCGGGGTTTGCCTTCGATCGCCAGGTCACTGCCCCAAGGTCTGAGGTTGACGGCCAGATTGTCCTCGGGACACGCCTGAATGCACTCCATGCATTGGATACAGTAGGTGTTGGTCTCGAGCTTGCCGGGGTAGAGGAACGTCGGGCAACCGTACGCCGACGCGCTGCCGGTGACGCACTCCTTACCTTGGCACGCCTTGCAGACGGCCGCACTCTTGGCTCGAACCTCCGTACCACCGAACAGCGCGTACAGTCCGCTTACGCGCCCCACAAGACAGCCATAACGGCAAAAGCTCTTGCGATCAAAGAGCAATGCGGACAGGACCGCAAAAAAGACCATGCCGATGGCCAGGTAGGCCGTCATCCGCGGCTTCATCGTGACGCCGAATCCGAGCTCGACCCAGGTAAGGCCGACGAACATAATCGTCGCGATCAGAATGTTACGGACGTAGCGAGGCCACTTGTACCCCAGCGTCAGTCCCACGTCCGTCTTTTTCCAAAAGGAAAGCTTCTCGACCCAACCAGCGATGGCATCCCACGGACAGACATAGCACCACGATTTCCCCGCGTACATGATCAGCACGATCAGCAGGCACCACCAGATCGTCCACGTCAGAATCGGCGCGATGTTCAGGGCCGGGTTCTGATCTCCGAACAAGCCGGCCGCAACGACCAACACAAAGAGAAACACCACGATGGCTTGAAGCGAAAACCGAAACACCCGCGACGTCAGCGCGGCCCGAACCCAGGACAGGCTCAACAAATCGAAACGATCCGTGCGCGGCGTGCCGGCACGGGCAGATGATTGCGTCCTGTCGCGCGCAACGGCCGGCAAAGGCACCGACAGAATCGGCAGGGACAGCGCCGAGGCCGCGCCGCCGCTTTCGCTACCGACGATGCGCTCGCCTGCACCGAGGAACTGCGCCGATGAGACCCTCTTCGTGCTGCGCGGCTTCGACCATGCTTTTTGCCCGACCGCGCTCGACCGTCGGCTGATCCAGTCGAAAACGCCGAAGCTGACCACCAGGACAATGGCGATCGAGAAGTAATAGAGGCGGCTTGGAATGCCCCACATCGAATGCATGAAATAGGCTGCGGGATCTTGCTTGAACGCCGCTCGGTGCGCTTCGCTGCACAGAACGTAGCGTTTGGTAAGATACGTCGCCGCAAAAAACGGCCGGTCGCCAAGCGTCTTGCCGCACACGAGACACTTTTCCGCAAGCACCGCAGCCGGATCGGCGTCGAAACGCGCCTTGCACTTCTCGTTGCAAAAGTAGTAGGTCCGGCCGTCATATTGAGATGCAATGCCCCAGCCGGGGTTGACTTCCATGTGGCACACGACGTCGACATGACGCCTGCCGCCGGATGACGACGCAGGAGCAATGGCCACGTCACCGCGCTCGAAGCGTTCCTTGCAGCGCGCCATGCAAAAGTAGTACGTCCGCCCGCTGCGGCTCAGCGCCGGGGCATCGGCCGGATCGACCTCCATGCCGCAGGTGGGGCAGTGCGCAGCGGACCTCGCGATCTCCGACATCGCGGGGCGGTCGTTGGGAACGTTGGAAAAAATGACGATGCCCACAATGATCGCCAACAGACCGTAGGGCATCCACAAATTGAATCGTTTCACCGAACCCCCTCCGCGGCAGCACACAACGCCGAGGCATCAACGCGCTGCACGTCCTCAGATCGAGCCGCGCTCGCCCGCCGGCGTTTGACCTGAACGGCACGCACCACGATGAACGCAACGAGCAATACGCCCAAGCCAGCCAGCACAAACGAGATGGCCGACGAGGGCGCCCCCACCACCATCAGGAAGGGTATGACCTCAACACGGCCTTCCACGGGCAACGAGAGCTCGATGATGTACTCCCCGTCCACGGGAAAGGTGACGTAGTACTTGTACTCATGGTCCATGGGATCGCGCGGCGTCGGCGGCAGAATCTCCTTGTTCGCGCCGAACGTAGAGGTCTGCAGGATCCGCACGTTGATTTCGTCCGAATAGACGCGATCGGCTTGCCGGTCTTTGATGTAGAATGCCAGATTGGCCGGTTGCCCGGGAACGGGTACGCCCGGATACGAGGTCAACAGCACGCTAAGCGGCCCGGTCGTAGCCGGGTACTCGAGCGTGGGACGCTGCGGATAATTCTCCTTATAGGAATAATGCGGCAGGCCCAGAATGTGATGCCCCATCGCCGGCGCCGCCAGTGCGCCGAATGCCAGAATACCCGCGACGGCGGCGACAACGGGTTGACGCTTGGAACGACTTCGGCTTGTCGCGGCCTGCTTCGCGTCCGCCTTCTTCCCAACGGCAATCGTATAGTACAGCGCCCGATCAGAGCAATGCCGAATGCAGACGCCGCAGTTATCGCATTCGATCGACGTCGATTGCGTGATCGGATTGATTCCGGCCTCGCATACCGGAATACAATCCTTGCAGCCCGTACACGCGGCCGCGTCCAACTTGATGCGCACCCGGCGCTTCCAACCCAGCAAACCATACAGCGCACCGCCGGGGCACATGGTTTGACACCACCACCGCGGCGAAACGAAGACCTCAAAGGCGACGATTACCGCGAGCAGGATAACCATCCCCGTAAGCGACGTGCCGAACACCCACGCATGGATGGTGCGGCTGATCACGGCCGGAGGATAGATCAACGCAAACAGCGGCGCGGAAAAAATCGCGGCCAACGCCACGCCCACGACGAGGAAAAGGTACTTGTTCGCATGAGCGAATCGCACGTTGCCCGGCTGAATCTCCGCCAGCTTGAGCAGCTTTCGCAGCTTGCCCGCCAGCTCAAACAACACGTAGCCGGGGCAAATCCAACTGCAAAAGACCTTGCCCACAATCAGCGTAAGCCCGATCGGAATCAGCACGGACAGAATCAACGGCCCGTGGATATGCTTCGATGCGGCCATCGTTTCGACGGCCGCCAGCGGATCGGTCAGGCTGACGCCCATCAGCCGCATCGACCAGATCGTGCCCTTGTTCCCGTCCAGAAACGCCTGAGGATCCTCCAACCGCTCCACGAGCGGATAGATCGCCGTCGTCACAACTTCGCCGCGCATACCGGCCATCAACTGCGCATCGTCGATCGCACCGGCCGAGCGATAGTGTGCGTAAAGACTGAGCACGGCCATCCCTGCCATAAGTAACAGGGCAAGGCCTTGCGTACTTCTTCTTAGAATCTGAAGCATCATGCGGGCGCCGCCCCTCCTCGCACCGCTCGCCACGCGCGGCGGCGCGTGCGCACGACTCGAATCGCCGGTTCGCCGCGAACGACCGTGCGGCAGATTTCCTCACACATGCCGCAGCCGACGCAATGCTCCACAGAAACGATCGGCGTCAAGAACCGACCGGGTTCGAGCTTGATGGCCTCGTTACGCAACGGACAGAACATGAAACACTCGCCGCAAGGCCCTCGCCGCTCGGCGGCGGCCGCCACTTCCGTCGGCGATTGGCCAAGCTGCATCAACAACTCCTGCTCATGACGCAAATGCTTGGCCTTAAACGAAAGGCAAAGGTCCTCCCGCAATTCGACCGAACCCATATTGGCGTCGCTCTTGCTATCAAAGGGAACCAGCGCCCCTGTCGGACACGCCGGACCGCACAGGTTGCACAACGTGCAGCCCTTCAGGCTCGGCTCCACGTAAGGCGTATGCGTCAGCAATCCGTCCGACTCGGTATAGAATTGAATCGCCCCCGGTTCGCAGGCGTCCTGGCAGCGATTGCAACGGATGCACGCGGCCAGAAAGTCGGATTCGGGCAGCGCGCCCGGTGGCCGCAACAACCCGACCAGCTTGGCGTACGGCTTCGCCACCGCCGGATACCGTGACAGGCCGGTCCGACTCAAGAACTGCACGAGACCGCCGGCCAGCGCAAATCCGATGGCCACCGCCGTACCGCGTAACAGGGTCCGCCGCCGCATGGGTTGGCCACCGTTGCTTGGACGCGCAGTCCCACCGATCCCGGAGGGCAACGCATTGAACTGACCAAGCGAATCCACAGACACGTTACCTCCTGGCGCCCGTTCGCGTTGAACCCACGGCACGATACCGCTCAGCAACCCACTGGGGCTCGATTTCCGCCCCGATTGGCAACGCCCCGAACTGAAGAGGCCAATCCAAGGTATGGTGCCGCTTGACGAACATTTGAGGTTGAATCTTCGCATCTTCGGGGCAAATTCTGCTTTGACTCCCTCGGAACGGATTCCGTGGCGACTCGATTGGGGCGCGCTGTGATCCACCACTTCAGATCGCGGCTTTGCCCGGCGGGGCGGTCATCCCGCGCAGCTCCGTCCGAGCTCTGCATCCTGGGAGGAGCCGCGATCACATCACCTCCCCATTCGTAACGCGCACGGCGTGGGGATATCGGATGCACGATCGCTCGCAACATCCACATCCCACGCAAGCCTCAGGATGAATGGTGGGTCGTTCCCAGTTTCCGATCGTCATCGCTTCGCCGGCCAACGGGCACGCCCGGTAGCAGGCTCCGCAACTCCAGTTGTTGTAGGAATAGCAAAGATCGAAGTCGATCTCCGCGAGGCCGATGGAGACTTTCTCGAGAATCTCCTCCCGTTCCTTGCGCACCAGGGTCAGCGCGCCGGACGGGCAGACTTCCGTACACTTGAGGTAGTCACCGTCCTCCTTGCTGCAAAGCATACACGCGGCCTTGCGCGGATACATCGTGGGCGTCGAGGCCAGCGCGCCGCCGTGGTCCGGTGGATGCGATTCCAGACAATGATTCGGGCACGCGTCCACGCATCGCAAGCAGCGGATGCAGGTCGCCAGGAACTCCTCTTCCGGCAAAGCGCCCGGCGGGCGCAGCGGAGCCGGCGCAGCGGCCACGTGACCGCCCGTGCCCAGCCCGGACACCAACGCCCCACCCCCGACGGCTGCGCCGATCGCGGCCGATTGCTTGAGAAAACCTCTCCGGTCGACCGCACTCATGGCTAGACCACCTCGATTCGAGCCGCCAGCTTCTTGTAGTCACACTGACCGCTAACGGGATCCCAAGCACGGTGGCTGACGCTGTTGACGAGCCATTTGTTCTTTTTCGGGTCGGCGCTGTCGGCCACGGACAGGTTCCACGGGCTGAACAGGTAGCCCGGTGGCACTTCCGTCCTTGCGGGGCGGATCATGCTTTGATCGCCGACCGAAACCTTCGCCTGATACGACCCTCGCCGCGTAACCAAACGCACGCGCTGTCCGTCGCGCAAGCCGAATCGTTTCGCGTCCGCGTCGCTGACCTCGACGTATTGCTCCGGAACGAGCTTGCGCGTCGTAGCGCCCCGGATGGTCTTGGCCGTATGGAAGTGCTCATACACCACGCCCAACCCCAGCCAGAAAGGATACACATCATTTTTCTTATGGTCCGCCAGCGTCGCGTCGGTATCGGCGTAGACATCCAAATGCGGCAACTCCGGAACAAGCCCGGCGTCGCGTGCGGTCACCAGAATTTTCGGCTTGCCCTTGTTCTTGCCCTCCGTGTGGAGGTCGTCGATCAAGAAGGGGCCTTGTCCCGGCTTGCGCTTGTCTCCGTACGTCATCAGCTTGTCGGTGACTTCCTTGAGCTTGGTGTAGTCCTGCTCACAAAGCTTGAACTTGGCCTTGCCGTCCTTGTGTCGGAATGCACCGTAGGGCTTGCCCGCCCAGCCTTCCTGACCGAGGTAGCGGCGTGGTGTGCCGCCCGCCTTCGCGATATCGACCGTCGGCGCGGGCCACTGAATACCCCGCAACGTGCGCAACTGATCGTACAGCGCCGTACCTTCCTGCTGCTCCACATCGATCATGCCGTAAAGGTCCGCATCGGAACCCTTACTGGCGATCACGATATCCCGAAAGACGTCTTCCGGATCGTACGCCATGAGCCCGTTGCCCATCTTGATCGTCTTCTGGTACGGAAAAATCTTGTCCGCATCAAGACCGAGCTTCTTGCAGAGCGACTTGCCTTTGTCGATCGCCATATCCATATCGGGCCGGCAGTTGGGCGGCGGATTCTTCGTTCCGTCGCAAACGTAGATGCGCCGTTCCGATTGAATGTACGTTCCACCGGTCCATTCGCCCCACGTCGCCGCGGGGAAAATCACGTCGGCGTAAAGATTGTTGGGCGCGTGCCGGTAGATGTCCTGCACCACGCAGAACATCTTCGTCATCGCCGGTCGAACCAGCGTCTTGAGGTCCGGAAGGTGAACGTGCGTCGTGTACATCCAGAACATCGCGTCCAAACCGCCCTTGAGGGCCCGCTCCATCATGCCCAGGATCATGCCGGGGTTCGGCAGCGCCGAGGTCTGGGCTAGTCGCTCTTCGGGGATACGCCAGGCGTCGGCCATGTGCTGTCGCCAGGCTTTGTTTTTCAGCGGCATGTTGAACGGTAGCCGCCCCGTCAGCCCACCCATCAGCCGCTCGCTCATGGCGTTCGGCTGGCCCGTCTGAGAGTGGCTGCCGCAACCCGGCCGACCGACGTTGCCCGTCAGGAGGTGGAGGTTGATGATGCTGATCGTGTTGTGCTGCCCGTGGAGCATCTGATTGTAGCCGATACCCCAGAAACTCAGCACACCGCCGCGCCCGCGCTCGCGACCCCGAATCGACGCCTCCGCCCAGGCTTGAGCTACATTCTCGAGCACATCCACCGTAACGCGCCCGCCCTCGATGGCTTGGAGCCGCTCGATCGCCTGCTCGGGCGAATACTTTTGCAGGACGCCTTCCTTGTAATCCTTCCACCCGCTGGTGTTCTTCTCCATCCATTCCTCGGGCATGCACGCGCGGGGATAACGTTTCATCAGCAGATGCGCAATGGCGTTTTGATAGCTGATGTCTCCGTTGAGCGTCGGGATGTGCATGCTGTTGCGCGGGTTGATGTCCTCCAGCCCGATGACGGTCCCGGTCCGGCGTGGGTCGGCCACGCAGGTGGGAATGTCGTGCTTGACCTTGTGGTCGGCGACGCGCCAGAACAGAATCGGATGCGACTCGCGTGCGTTGTGACCCCAGAACGTAATAAAGTCCGCCTCTTCGATGTCCTCATAGCTCGTAGGCGGTGCATCTGAACCGTACGAATGGAAATAGCCGGTTACCGCCGAGGTCATGCACATGCGGGCGTTGGCTTCGATCGAGTTGCTGCCGATCACGCCTTTCATCAATAGGTTTTCAATCCACTGCGCCTCCATGGTCAACTGCCCCGAGCCATTGAGCCCGACGGCGTTGGGGCCATGCTCCTTGATGATCTCGGCGATGCGATCGGCCACCAATTCCTCCGCTTCCTCATACGTGGCCTCGCGGAAGACATCGTCGTCGAAGCGGCCCTTCGTCGCGGAGACATGCCCGCGCAGCGGGTCGCTCATGTCGCGACGGATCAGCACCTTCTGCAACCGGTCGATGTAGATCGGCTCATGGGCGTTAAGCCCCTTGATGCATTGGATGCCGCGGTTGGTCGGGTGCTTCTTATCCGGAACCATGCCGACGACTTTTCCGTTCTCGACCTTGATCAGCGTTCCGCATCCCACGCCGCAATAGGGGCAAGCCGCTTGAAGCAGTTGGACGCCCCCGGCGCCGGCCTCACCGACGGAAGGCAACTGGCGCGCTTCGACGAACTCATCGGGCAGCATGGAGGTCGCCGCAACGGCCGCCCCCGTCCCCGCGGCCATCTTCATAAACTTGCGCCGATCAAAGCCCTCGCCGTGCTTGACGCGCCGATGAACGGTGCACGGAGGCGCGGCGGCCGACTCGTCCAAAACGTTTAGCTTCTGGTCACTCATGAGTTATTCTCCTTGCACGTGTGGGGCCATCGCCGCCACCGTTGTTGGCGCGGATATCGACGTGCGGGTCTCCCGCGTGGACGAATCCATCGTTGTTCTCTCTTTGCCCCGGCGTTCGGCCGACGCATCCATGCCGGACGCCGGCCCCCCGGTGATAATAAGCGAGCGCTGGGCGGGAAGCGTCATCGGCGAAGCCGTCGCCACCGCCCAGTGCCGAATGTAGGCCACGATGTCATCGACTTCGTCCGAGCGAAGGTCGCCCAAACCGTTGGCACCATGACCGAACGGCCTCATCGCCGTGCCCTTGCGACCTCGAACGATCGTAGCCTGAAGGAAGCCGTCAGTGGCCGCGGCGAGGAATCCTGCGTTGTTAAGCTCCGGCGCCCACGAACCCTTCCCCTCTACGCCGTGACATCCGGCGCAGTTGGACTCGAACAACTCCTTACCCCGGCCAAGATCCCAAGGAATCACGAAGCGATGCGGTATGGCGCCGGCGAGCCCCTCGTATTGCGGCGGATCGGCCTCCCACGACCGCAGGAAGGCCACCAGATCGTTCACTTCGTCGCTGCTCAGCCCGAGGATCGACTGAGGCCCGCGCTTGACCGGTCTCATTTCCGTGCCTGTGCGCCCCAGGGCCATGGTAGCCATGAGAAAACCGTCGGATGCGAATCGGAGGAAGTTCCGATTGGACAGCGCCGGACCGCTGGAACCTTCGCCGTTGGCGCCATGACATCCAACACAATTGACCGCGTAAGTCGCCGCACCTTTCTCCGGTCGCCCGTTGGGCGACTTGGCCACGCGCGTCGCCGTAGCCATCCCGCTAGTCTCCAGCGTACGCAGGTACGCGACGACGTCGTCAATCTGGCGCTCGCTGAGCTCGACGATCCCCTGCCCCCCCTTGCGGAAACCGCGCATCGGCGTCCCTTCTTTGCCGTTGGCGATCCACTCGCGCAACATGACGTCCGTGGCAGTCTGCAGGAACACGGGGTTACCCAGTTGCGGGCCGGTCGAGCCTTCGGCGCTCGCCCCGTGGCATCCGGCGCAGCTACCGGCAAAAATGCCCCGTCCGGCGTCGACATCGCCGCGGGCAATCTGCCGGGCGTGCCAATCCGATGACTTCGACGGAGCCGTCTGCCAGGAGCGAATGTAGCGAATCAGCGATGCGACATCCTCGCTCTTAAGATGCCGCCAACTTGGCATTCCCGTTCCCGGTCGACCTTGGATCATCGTCTGAGCCAGGTAGGCATCCGGCACCACCGAGAGTAGCGCCTGCGTATTGAGCGTGGGCGCCAAATCGCCGGAGCCGCCCAGCCCGTGACACATGACACAGTTCGCTTTGTACAAGATTGCGCCTACGTCCACCGAGACGTCAGGGTCTTCCGGCGCATCGCACAGGGCCAGCACGGACGCAACATCACTCCGTACCGGTTGCCAGCCGCGCAAAAACGCCAACAAATCACTGACTTCACGGGCGTCGAACTGGCGCCATGCGGGCATCGCCGTGTTGGGACGACCGTACACGATCGTATCCCGCAAAAACGCGTCCGACGCCGCCGCCAGAAACGTCGCGGCATTCAGCGAGTTGCCGATCCCCCCTTCGCCGTTGACCCCGTGACACGCGGCGCAATTCGCCCGATAAAGCGCCGCCCCCACGCGAGCGTCACCCAACGCCGAGCTGACCGCCGCCAACTCGGGCACCGGCTGATCCCAACTCCGAAGGAACGCGACCAGCAAGGTGATTTCGTCCTCCGTCAAACCACCCTCATGCCCCCATGCGAGCATCTTCGTGCCGGGCCGACCGTTCGTGATGATGGTCCGCAGGTAATCGTCGCTGGCCACCGCAAGCGCGTCGCTGTGGTGCAACGAGGGCACCAGCACTTCCATACTCCCGCGCCGCTCGACCACAACGTCGCTGGCGTCCCACTGGTGCCCCCAGGGATCGGCATCGCCCGGCCACAACCCCGCCCGCATCGTCGTACCCCGACCATCGGCACCGTGACAAGCGGAGCAGAACATCTTGTAAAGGGCGTCGCCACGGACCGCGGTGGGCGTTCCCATCAGGCCGGCCGGCCGCGGAATCAGACCGCTGGGTGCGTCCTTGCGATGCAGCCCCATCATGTACATCGCCAGGCTGCGCGCCTGCTGATCGCTCAAACCCAAATCGGGCATCACCGTATTGGGCGATACCTCCTTGGGATACTTGAAGTGCTCAAACAACCACTGCTGGACCGTGTGTTCGCCCTGAACGTGCGTGAAATCAAAACCGTGCTTGGTCTTGTCACCGACGTAGGTCAAGTCCGGGCCGAGCGTCCCCCCCCGGCCGCGGTACATATGGCAACCCAAACAACCCGACTCGGCCACGAGCCGTTTGCCCTCACTCAACGCGTCCGCGCCGGGCAACCCACGACTGATGCTCTCGGCCGTAATCAAAGCCACGTGGCCGGCATCCGGCTCGGCACGCTCGGATGACGCAAACAGATCGGTCTCGCCACCGAACAAATCGATCTCGCTGTGGCATCGACCGCAACTCGTATAGACCGCATCGCCCCGCAGCATCGGATGCTCAACATGCTTGACGGGCGTTCCGTCGTCGTGCCATCCGTGCGCATAGTCCTTGCTCGTAGCCCGCCCGCGCCCCTGGTGGCAAACCGTACAGCCGAACCGATCCACCGGATGCTCGGCCAACAAGCTACCGGAATGCTTGGTTAAGGGTTGAGGTTGGTCGACCATCGCCGGATTCTCGACCCCCAGGTGGCAGGTCGTGCAACGATCGATGGCACCGAGTTCCGGAAGATAAAGCTGCTTATGTTCTATGGCGAAACTGCGGGCCGCTTTCTTGGCCGCGTCGTTGGCGGCCGTACTCACCAGAAGCGCCCGGTACTTGGCTTGGACCTTGCGGTACGACCCGTGAAAGTTCTCACGGTAGGCGGCCGCAGCAAACAGCAGGAATGACACCACTGAACTCAGCAGCAGCACCACCTTCATCAGTTTGACTTGTCGTGGTTCCATGGCTTATTCCCAGATGCTCCTATTGATCCGGCCAACTTGTCCCAATCCTGCGGTCAAACCGGCAAGCCGCCCGACCGACGCCCGGCACGCCTCGTGCATCGACGATCTACTCCTCGCCATCGCTACGTGTCCCGGCCGCCAATGACTCCCAAACACCACGGCCTAATGCACCGGCCAATCCGCCTGCGACCAGTAGAAACCCCAGTTCGGGCCACGATGCACCGTGGCGAAATAGGTCAAAATCACGAACCCAACCAGGAAACAGGTAAACAGAGCAATCGCGCCCATCCGGGTCGACCGCGTAACCTTCACCACGATGACCGACCATAATGCGAACAAGAACACGAACACGGTCCCGGGGTTAAACAACGTAATCACGATTTGCGGCACGTGCGCCGTCGCCTCCCAATTGCGCAACCAGCCATGCTGTACGGTAAACCACAGCATGCCCACCACGGTCACCGCGGCAAGCACCGCACTGAGCAACGTCACGCGCCGTCCCTTGCGCCCACTGAACCAGATGCCGGTATCCTCGCGCTCGCGATCCAGGTACGGCACCAGCGCGAGCCCGAGCACGACGATCGCGGGAATCCCCACGCCGCCCATGAACGCCGAATAGGAAACCAACTCCTGAAGACCCAAGAAATACCACGGCGCTTTTGCCGGATTCTCCGGCACGTTGGGGTTCGCCATCTCACTAAGCGGCGCATCGAACATCACGCCCAGAATCACCATCAGCATGACCGTCACCATCGCCACCGCACCGACGATATACATCACATGAGGCCAGGTCGTAATCGTGTTGCGCATGTCGCGGTTGACCGCCGGCGTCCGGCCTTTCATCAAACCCATCAGCCCGTAGGTCTTGATCGGACCGCCCTCGATCGCCGCTCCCGCGGCCCCGGCCCCGGCGTCGGGCACGTCATCCGCGGATTCGGGCCGGACCAACCCCCCATCCTTGCGTATCCGCCAGAAATGCACGCCCATCAACACGCACGTCACCACCGGCAACACCATCACGTGCAGGACGTAGAAGCGAATCAATGCCTCCTGTCCGACGTAGTGCGCGCCGAGCAGAATCTCTTTCTGCATGCGCCCGATGTCGAATACGCCGGTGACCCCCAACGCATCGGTCAGCTCCTGCGGCGATTGGGCGATGTTCGCACCGATGGTGACCGCCCAAAACGCCAACTGATCCCACGGCAGCAAGTAACCGGTAAACGATAGGGCGAGCGTCACGACGAACAACGCCATACCGATGACCCAATTGAATCGCCGCGGACTCTTGTACGCGGCCGTATAGAAGGCCCGGGCCATGTGCAACATGACGCACGCCACCATGGCATGCGCGGCCCAACGATGGATGTTGCGCATGATCCTCCCGGTGGGAACCACGTACATGATGTCCAACATCGAATCATACGCCTGATCCACCGCGGGCTTGTAGTAAACCATCAGCAACACACCCGTCACGCACAGCAGCATGAACAGAACCAGCGTCGCATAGCCCAACCCCAGCGTCGTCAACACCTTGATCGAATGCAGGTGCGTACGCACCGGAAAGATGTGCAGGAAGAAATTCGTGAAGATCGCCTGAGACTTGGCACGATCCGAAGTCGGCTTGCCATGTCGCCACATCGATTCGCAAAACGCCTTCGGGGTAGAGACCAGATTCGCGCCGAACTCGCGCAACGCATGCTCATCGCCCATGGCCCGAGGCGCGATCTTCTTGCGCTCTTTCGTCGTCAAATCCTGGAGGTCAACTTCCGACATCATCGCGCTCCCACATCGGCCCACGCGGCGCCCGCACCGGTCGCCTACGCCTTAAACACCGTTCCCTGATCCACCGCTTCCAACGTATCCGCAACCAACCAACCCTCGGGCGATACGCTCAAGGCCACCCAAACCAGCCCCTTCGGTGCCGGTCCGCCCGTCAAACCGCCTTCGGCATCAAACCGGGAACCATGACAGGGGCATTTGAAATCACCCTCCGCCGTACGCTCCGCGATACATCCGAGATGCGTGCAGACCGACGAGATGGCGTGAAACCCTTCGTCGCCCCGGAAGAGCCACAGCCGAGATTTCGGGAAGTACGTCGCCGACCCCGGAGTGAACCGATCCGGACGACCCAACTTCACGCGAGAGTTGGACTCGGGAAAAACCGAGGGCATCGGAAGCCGCGCCGCGCCGAGCATCGCCATAACGAACGCCACAATCGCCGACCACGCCGCGGCGAGTCCTAGAAAATCACGCCGCGTCGGCGGCACCGCAAATCGTTCACTCGCATGAATTGGCTCATGTTCTTGGGTCATCAGCAAGCCCCTTGTTCTTAGGATCCGCGCGCAACCTGCCAGGTGTTGGCGAATCCGAATCGCTCCATGGTGATGGCTTCTACCGGACACCGCTCAGCGCACAGCGCGCAGCGGATGCACTTCTCCTCGTCCTTGACGATGGCCGACATCTCACAAAGCTCGGCATTCGAATAGCGCTCCCGCAGCAGCGCACTGAGATCGTCCTCACCGATCAGCCGGTCGCACGAAACGAGCTGAAGGCAAAGCTCAGGGCAAACGTCCGCGCAACCACCACACAAAATGCACTTCTCAGAATCAAAAATCGTGTTGACGCCGCAGTCCAAGCATCGGCTCGCCTCCTCCCGTGCCGCGGCCTCGTCGTATCCCGTCTCCACAACCGCTGACTGGCTGGCCGTCCGCTGCTCGGCCTCCAAGGTGGGGACGCCCACGCGCGGAAGTTTCTCGTAGTCCGGCTCGCGCCCGTACCCTTCGATGGTCAAATGGACGATCTCCTGCTCCGCCGCGAGCACTTCTCCCGTCAGGAAGGCATGTACGGACCGGGCGCATTGCTTCCCGCTGGCCACGGCGTCGATCAGCAAACGCGGGCCGTAGGCAATGTCACCGGCCAGAAACACGTCCGCCGCGGACGTATGCAACGTCGTTGGATCGCAATCGATCAGGCCGCGCTGGTTCAAAGGCACCCCGGAGTCCTCGTCCACAAAGCTGAGGTCGGCCTGCTGACCAATCGCCCACACGATCGTGTCGGCCTCGATCGTCGTCGTGTCCTGCTCATCAAAAGCGGGCGAGAATCTCCCCTGCTCGTCGAAAACGCGGGTACACCGCTTGAACTTGGCGCCTTTCACCCGACCATCCGCGTCCCGAAGAATCTCCACCGGCCCGAGCGAGGGGTGCAGCTTGACGCCCTCCTCATTGCCCTCGAGAATCTCCACGTCATCCGCTGGCATCTCCGTGACACGCTCCAAACAGCACAGGTGAACCTCGCCGACGTTGGCCTGCCGCAGCGCGCTGCGCGACACGTCGTACCCGATCTGGCGAATAACGGTTCGCGACACGTCGTAGGCAACATTGCCGCCGCCGATCACCACGATGCGCCGCCCCAACGCGGCAAGCGTGGAATCCTGGGATCGATTCGCCAGCGCCGCATCCCGCAAGAACTCGACGCCGCCCAACACCCCCGGACCGTCGCCGCCCGGCAACGGGATGATCCGGGAACGTTTCGCCCCGACGGCCACAATCGTCGCGTCAAACTCCTCCCGAATCTCTTTGAACTGAATGTCCTGGCCGACCTGCGTGTTGCAGCGGAACACCACCCCCAACGCTCGAATCACTTCCACTTCCGCGCGGATGAGTTCACGCGGCAGCCGGTACTCCGGAATCCCCACGGCCAGCATCCCTGCCGGCACCGGCTCCATCTCAAACACTACGGGCTGATGACCGAGAATCGCCAGATCGTGCGCCGCCGCCAGACCTGCCGGCCCCGAACCGATGATCGCCACCCGCTTGCCCTGCTTCGATGGCTTGCTCGACCCGTTACCGCTCGCGCCCAGCTTGCCCGGATACGCCGCCAGCTCCTGCGTGCCGAGGCAGTCGCGCCGACCACGATCGCCAAGGACGCGCTGGAGCAAGTCGATGGGCTTGAGCGTCTCCTTGGTAAACGACTCCGGCCCGAATTGCTCCGTCACAAAACGCTTGAGCGCCCGAATCGAAATGGCCTCGTCGATGGCCCCGCGCCGGCAAGCCGCTTCACAGGGCGCGCCGCACACCCGCCCGCAAATGCTCGCCAAAGGGTTGGGCCCGCGGGCGATCAGGTATGCCGATTCGAAGTCACCCCGCGCGATGGCACGCACGTAACCTCGCGCATCGGTGTTCACGGGGCAGGCATCTTGACAATTGATCTGCCGCCGCCAGTACCCGTCATCGGGAATCTCGACCTTGACCGAACTCAATGACATATCCGCACCTGAATCGGGCCACCACACCGATCCCATCCAACCACCACGACGCCCTGACCCATTGGGCAGCCCTGGATTCTTCCCAATCGAGCCGAACCGCAGGCTTCAGCCGCCTTGACCCCGCCAGAGCCCATGCCTCCGGCTCGCCAAGGACGATCCGGCTCCGTCATACCTGCACGATCAACGCTCCTCCTCGCCGATGGCGACTTCATGAAGCGTCGTCTCCTGCAAGAACCGCAACTGCGTTTCCACGACCTCTTTCCAACGATCGTGCGCCAAGCAGGGGTTACTGTCGTCGCAAAGACCCTCGCCAAACGGGCATCGGCGCGCCTCGAAACGCTCAAACGGCTTCAGCACGTCTATCAAGGCCAAATCTCGCGCCGCCCGACGCAGGCGAAAACCCCCGTTCTTGCCGGGAGAAGACTCCAACAACCCGCCGCGTACCAGATCCCCAAGAACCTTGGACAGGTACTTCGACGGAACCCCTGTCCACTCCGCAATCTCGCGCCCCGAAACCGGGCGCCCGCTCGGGCTTCGGGCGAGGTAAATCATGGCCCGAAGGGCATACTCGCTCGTAACCGACAGCATGGCAGGCAAACCTTTCAACTATATGGCTATCCTCATATCGTCGATCAAGCTGCCCGTCAACCCAAAAAAACCGACTTTTTGAGGATTTCTTGATCTTCGTGTGTCTTATTCGGACATTCGCGGACGTGTTACGCCGCCCTCCGGCCTGTGCCGATGGCCGGGGAGCGGCAGCCGGGGTGGAAGAGAGAGCAGATTTGGCCCAAAAAATGGGCGCTGCCGGAGCCAAACTCCAGCAGCGCCCTGTATTCAATCAACATCTACGAACCGGCGGCAGCCGGCCCCGCCACCACTGGCTACGGGCAGGGTACCGGGCAAACGGCCGAATACGGCAGCTCCTGAAACGCCCCGACGCCCCGTTGAACGTCCGCCAGGTTGACGGTCTGGTTCGGGATGCACGGCTCGATATCCGTCGCTTCCATCGTCGCGTGGGCCAGATTGCCCTGGAACACCTGAACGATGAACAGGATGTCCGTAAAGTTCGCGATCCCGTCGTTGTCCACATCGCCCCACGTCCAGGTGGTCACCTGCGTCGCGCCGGAAAGAACGCCGCCTGCGGTTTCGGATTGCAACAGGTACGTCGACTCAGGCACGATTTCCTCCGCCCGCACGATCACCGTCCCCCAGGCGGCCGGCGTCTGGAACACCGGCGCCGCCGACAGCGTGCCGTCCGCGGCGACATACAGCGAAAGACAGGGGAAATCGTCCGAGGTCACCAGAATCGCAACCTGGTCTGCGCAGGCGGCCGGCGTCGCCGAAACGCTCTTGGAACCCAGCTCTATCGCCTGAGGTGCCTGCACGGTGTTGGAAACGATGCCCGTAGCCGGATCGCATGCGTCCTGCGTACAATCGTTGGCGTCGTCGATCAACATGACCGCCCCCGTACCCGGATCGCAGCATTGCGTCGCGGCGTCGAAGTTGTCGCTGTGGCTGACGCTGCCGTCCGCATTGCACACATCATCCGTGCACGCGTTCTGGTCGCTAATCAGCTCGGTGGCGCCGTTGACCGTGTTGCAACACTCGGTAGCGGGATCAAAGTTATCATCGTGCGTCACCGACCCGTTCGGCAAGCAAACGTCCAACGTGCAGGCGTTGAAATCGTCGATGAACGTCAGCGCGCCGTCGGCGGGGTTGCAGCAGGAGTCGGCCGGCGTCGTGTCCGTATTGATGCACACCGCCGCGGCACAACTGTCCTGCGTGCAGGCGTTGGCGTCGTCGCACTCCGCCGCGAGAATCACATTCAAAAGCGCTGCATTCGTGGCCGTCGTGCCGAACGCATTCGTGATCTCACAGCTATACGCACCCTCATCCACCGCCGTCGCGCCAAGAACCGTGTACGTCTCAGACGTGGCACCGCTGATCGCGACATTGTTGAACAGCCACTGGTACGCAAACGGCCCGGCGCCGCCGGCCACCACGCTGAATTGAGCGGAATCGTTCTCGCAAACCGACGTATCCACCGGCTGCTGCACCACCGTCGGCGGCGCGTCCTGCGGAATGCA
>JBHHUB010000020.1:0-30953 GCA_046753625.1 Phycisphaerae bacterium
ACTGCGTCAACACGATTCCGTTTTACATGTTCTACTCCATGTTCGGTTTTCAGCGGATCGGCGATCAGGCTTGGGCTTGTGGCGATTCCCGCTGCCGCGGCTTCTTGATTGGTTGCACGGCCGGTCGCACGACGCTCGCGGGCGAGGGGTTGCAACATCAGGATGGCCACAGCCTGCTGACCGCGAGCACGATTCCGAATCTGCTCAGCTACGATCCCGCTTTCGGATACGAAATATCGGTGATCGTCAAGGACGGCATCGACCGGATGTACCGCCAGCGCGAGCCGGTGTTCTATTACATCACCGTCGAGAACGAGCCATATCCGCAACCGCCCAAGCCTGAAGACGTGGACGAGGGAATCCTTCGGGGCATCTACCGCGTGCGCCGGGCGGAGGCCGCGGCGGATCAGCCTCGCGTGCATTTGTTCGGCAGCGGTGCGATTCTTCGTGAGGCCATGGCCGCGCAGGAGATGCTCTCAGAGCGATTCGGTGTGGCGGCCGATGTGTGGAGCGTGACCAGCTACACCCAGCTTCGCCGCAACGCCCTGGCGTGCGAACGGTGGAATCTGCTGCACCCCGGCGAGTCGCCGCGTGTGCCCTACATCCAGCAAGTCCTGCAGGATCAGCCTTACCCGATCGTGGCGACCAGTGATTACATGAAGGCCGTCGCGGATCAGATTTCGCGATGGGTGCCGGCCGGCTGGGTTAGTTTGGGAACCGACGGATTCGGACGCAGCGAATCCAGAGCGAGGCTGCGCGAGTATTTCGAGGTCGATGCCCGATTTGTGACCCTCGCGGCGCTGCGTGAGCTGGCGCGAACCGGCCAGTTTGATTCATCGAAACTGGGTGCGGCCGTTCAAGACCTGAACATCGACCCGGAGAAGAGCGATCCCGTGGGTGTGCCCGTTTCCGATACGCTCCAGGAGGATTGACGGCCATCAAGCGCTGCCGCCCACCAAACGGGGCGCGAGACGTAGCCTAGCCGTCCCCGGCTGGCCGGACGCCCGGACGCAGCGGCGGCCGCGAGGTCACACAGGATACTCCGTCAAGTCGGCGTTGACGGAGCATTACAGCGGTCCCGCACCTTTTGGAAGTACGAGACCGCAGGCTGGATTCTTTCCGCCGATCGCCCTTGCGCTGGTTCAGGGCTTCGCGCTGTTCGCGGCTGCCGGGCGCGGGGACCGATTGGCGTGGCTCGCCAGTTCGCATGCCAGGCGAATGGCCTCTTTTATACTGCCAGCGTCGGCTTGGTTGGCACCCGCGATGTCGTAGGCCGTTCCGTGGTCCACGCTGGTTCGGATGATCGGTAGCCCGAGCGTTACGTTGACGGCCGTGTCGAAGGCCAGCATCTTGATCGGAATCAACGCCTGGTCGTGGTACATCGCGATGATGCCGTCGAAGCGGCTCCGGACGCGCGGCGTGAACAGCGTGTCCGCGGGGAACGGGCCTTCTACGTAGATGCCCGCGTTGCGTGCCATTTGCATGGCAGGTTCAATCACGCGCGTTTCCTCGTCGCCGAACAAGCCGTTTTCTCCCGCGTGGGGATTCAAACCCGCCACGGCGATGTGCGGGTGCTCGATGCCGAACCAGTCGACCATGGCCCGATGGAGCAGATCGATGGGGGCGAACACCTGCCCCAGGTTGAACTTGTTGCGAAGCTCGAACAGCCCCATGTGGACTGTGGCCAGTGCGATACGCAGCCCGCCACCGACAAACGCCATGCAATAGCGCTTGACCTTGCAAGCGTCGGCGATTTTCTCGGTGTGGCCCGGAAACGGACACCCGGCCAATTGCCAGCTCGTCTTGTGGATCGGGCCCGTTACGATTGCGTCGACCGTTCTGGAAAGTGCCGCGCATGTGGCGGCTTCAACAAACGCGAGTGAGGCCCGGCCGCTTTCTCTTGAGGGGCGAGGCGGTGACCAATTTTTTCCTGCGAAATCGTCAAAGTCCGCCACGACCACGCCGGAATCGATCCGCCCCGCCTTCTCCTGCGCGATGCGAAACCAGAAGGGTTTGATGTCGGCGCGCTCGGCAGCCTCGAACAGGACATTATCCAGCCCGTAGATCAGGAAACGCCCCATCGATCGGACCTCCGGATCGGCCAACGCTTTGACGACGATCTCCGGGCCGATGCCCCCGGGGTCTCCCATCGTCATGGCAATCAACGGCCGCCGCGAAGCCGGATCCGTGGGTGGGATGGTGTGCTTGGCCGTCATGAGAATCCGGCTTTCTTGACGGTTTCCCATGTGATCGACGGTTGGGCTTGAAGCGTTGCCGCGTGGTGCACGATCGTGCGCGCGATGATGTCGGTTTCGATGTTCACCCGCGCGCCGGGGCCGAGGGATGACAGCGTCGTGACGTCGAGCGTCGTCGGGATCAGGGCGATCGAAAACGTAATTCCGGAAACGGATGCAATCGTCAAGGACACGCCGTCGATCGCGATCGAGCCCTTGGGTATGATGAACGGACGCAAGTCCGCCTGCGGGTGAAACCAGACGGTCCACTGTCCAGCCAGGCTCTTGATGCGGTCTACTGTGGCGGTGCCGTCTACGTGTCCTTGGACGAAATGGCCGTCGAGTCGGTCGCCGGCGCGCAGCGACCGCTCCAGATTGACCGCATCGCCGGTTTTCTTCTGCCCCAAAGTGGTCCTGTCGACGGTTTCCTTGACGACGTCGAAATCCAGAATGGGGGGATGTATGCGCGTGATCGTCAGGCACACACCGCTGACGGCCACGCTCTGCCCCAGTTGGCAATCCTCAGCCCAGGCGCCCACGTCCACACCAAGCGTGCGGCCCGCGGCCACCGTCTTGGCCTGGACGATGGTACCCTTGGATTCGATGATGCCGGTGAACATGAGTTCCGCCTGGCGAGCAAAGGTTGGGATTCCCGCGTGCCGCTACGCTGCGGCACGTCCACCAAATGCTAGGAGGCGGGGGTACGAAGTCAAGCCGGGGGTTACAGGCCGAGGAGGGCGTCGATCAGCTTTTCATCCTCGATCCCCAGGTCGCGAAACATGGCTCGTTTGTCGTCGTCAGAAAGGTTGGCGCGTTGTGCGATCTGCTCGAGGTCTTCGATGGACACGGCTTGGCCGTCGGCGCTGATGAGCTGATTGGGGTAGCTGGATGTTGCCAAGGCCCCGCAACCGCCGGTCGTCAGCGCGAGAACCCCGACAAGAATCGACGTAATCCCAACCGCAGATTGGTGCCTCATTGAGTGAACTCCCGGGTAGTTCGCCGTGCCGTGCTGTCTGCTGAACACGATCCTAGTTGTCTTCGATCAGCGAGGCAAGCGGCGCTTCATCGGGGGGCGGTCCGACGCGGATGGGCCGATCGTGCGGCGCCCGCGCTTCTAGCCACTGCCTGCGGCTGACTTGGGCGGATCCCACTGGGGGGGCATCGAGTCGATTCTGAATCAATTGCGAGAACTGTTCTGCTTTGGATTCCCAGGACTCATCGCGAACGGCCCGACTGACCCGGGCACGATCTCCCTGCTGGCGGTGGGTGAGCACGTCGTCGCACGCCCGGGCGAAGGCTTCGGGGTCGGCCGCAAACGTGATCTGCGCTTGGAATCGGCTCGCCTCACGGAGCGGTGTCGAGACGATGCGCAGCCCCGCTGCGAGGTATTCGTACATCTTGATGGGGTTGACGTTCTCCGTCATGGAGGATTGCTTGAACAGCATGAGCGCCGCATCAAAAGCGGCGCAATACGCCGGTAGCGTGGCATAGTCCCGCCGACCGAGCAGATGTACGTTGGCCAGGCCCGCGATGCGGGCCACATCCGTCTTGGTCTCGCCGATCAAGACGAATTCGTACTGAGGTCTTTGCCGCGCGACCTCTGCTAGCAGATCGATGTCCAACCAGTGGTGAATCAGGCCGAAAAAGCCGAGAATCGGTCCGCGCAAGGATTTGAGCTCGGGCGGCATGGGGGGGGGATTGCGCCACGCGGTGGAGAAATGGTCAAAATCCACGCCATGGCTGATCCGCGCCACATCCGGTCGGAGGCGGCTCTTGGTGTCCAGCAGTTTCTGCGATGACGTAACCACGAGGCCCGCCCGGTCGATAAGGCTGCGTTCGGCGCGTTGGATGAACGATGCGTCGTAGCCGTCGAATTCCGAGAACTCGTCGACACAATAGTAGAGAAAGAGCTCTTATCGAATCGACCGACGAGCGAGGGCACGTCCGGTGCAAAGGACCATACTTGAACAGGCCACCGGACCTCGCGCGATGCCGCTTGAACGGCACGCCGTATCTGCCGGACCAGTAGGATGCGGTTCAGGCGCTGCACCAGGCTACTCTGCGCACCGGGGATCACGATCGGCGTAACTTGTATGATCGAATCGTTTATCCGCTTCACGCCGTGCGTGAAATCGTACAGTTTGGCCAGCGCGGTGCTGATGTCTTCTCGTGTGAGCTTCATGCGGCGGCTACCGTGGTAGTTGACCCAAACGATCTTGTTGTGTCGGGCGAGAATCTTCATCAGTTGGTGTTTGCTCGTCGGGTCGTAGTCCCACGAGCTGCCGATGGAGATGATGATGCGGTCTTGGATCAAGGGGGCGGCTCACTGCTGCGATGGTTGCGGACTCGGGCCGATCGGCCCGTGACTATTCATCCGTGCCGCTTTTGCGGTAGTAGCGGTAGTACCGGTAGTAATTGTAGGCGTAGCCATACCCATAGCCGTAGCGTCCGGGTGGGCCGTCGCGCCCGACCAGCAAGCATCCGATCACCGGGATGTTGTTTGCACTGAGCAGGCGGGCGGCTCGCTTGGCGGCCTGCTCGTCCGTCCGATGCAGGCGCACCACCAGGATAACGCCGTCGCAGAGTTGCCCGATGATGCCGACGTCGGTGACGGTCGTGGCTGGCGGCGTATCGACGATGACGTAGTGGTATTCGTTCTGCAATCGGCGAAAAACCGATTTCGCGGCCGCGGCGGTCAGCAGCTCGGCGGCCGATCGTTTGTGCGTGTTGCCGGCCGGGATGAACTTAAGATTCGGAATCGGCGTTGATCGGACGACCTGCTCGAATTCCGCCCGTCCGCCGAGCACTTCAGCCAGTCCGGGGCCTTCCGCCTGGTTGAGCATCGTTGCCAGCGAACTCCTGCGGAAATCGCCGTCGATCACCAGTACCTTCAAGTGGCGGATTTCCGCCAGGATGCACCCGAGATTCAGCGTCGTGACGCTCTTGCCTTCTTTGGGGACCGCGCTGGTGATGGCGATGATGCGGTGTTCGTAATTGGGGTTCTGGCTGAGCAGGCGCGTTCTCAGGGAGCGGTACTGCTCGGTAATTAGCGACGATCGTTCGTGGAAGGGTACGAGAGATTCCGAGAGTCCTTCGACGACGGAGATCGGCGCAGGCTCGCTTTCCACCTCGACCGGCTCGGTGATGACCGGCGTTTGGCTGTACGTAGAGAATGGATCCGGCTCGCGATTCCCGATGTCGCGTGGGGCTACCGCGGTGCCCAACGACGCGCGCCGTTCCTCTTCAGCTCGTTTTAAGGCGTCGGCAATGCGACCCATGGTTCATGTACCTCTTGCAGATTCGCGATGGATCAGCTCACGCAAACCGGTCCGCTTAGAATCCTCCAACGGAGATGCCGCGATTCGACGAGCGACGGTGTTGTGACCCTGATCGTCCGCCGCTGGAGCCGGATCGCTCATCGTAGTAATCCGCTTCCTCCAAGAATTCGCCGGGCGTGTCATAGAGCGACAGGGCCGGCCCCACCGGGTAGAGCAGCTCGCGAACACGCTGGCCAAACCAGGAGAAAACCGTCGGTGGAATGATGACGATGTCATCGGGCTCCAGTAGAATGTTCTGACTCCAATCACCTTTCGCGAGCATGCGCTCGACGTCCACTTCAATGTGGCGGACCGGTGATTGGTCCGGTGTGGGGCGTAGCACGTGGACATGGGCGATCCACGATCGAAAGTCCACGCCCGCGGATACGACCGCATCGAGCAAGGTGTCGCGACCGGTAAACGGGCGTGGGACAATCGAGCCTGCCTGGTTGCGAATGTAGTAAACCTTGCTCTCATAGGTAACGCTCACCCGGACCTTCGGGTCGACGTAATACCGTGACAGCAACACCTGCAGCTTGGCGGCGATTTCCTTGCCCGTCATGCCCACCACTTTGACTTCACCTAGGAGGCGGAGGTTGATCTTGCCGTCGGGTTGGATCCTTTGGCTTTCGCCGTCGATCTCGAGAATCCGAGGCGCACTGATCGTAATCGTATCGGGGATGCCCACGCGGTATTCAATCGCGGACACCTCGTGTTCATGCTGCCGAAGAAAATGCAACATGTCGGCGCGATTCGGCGCGCATCCCCACGACCCCGCCGCAGCGGCGGCGGCGAGCAGGATCAGACATCCTCGCGATTGGGGCATTGTTGTTCTCCGAATGCAATCCGGGTCGGCGAGTCGACCAAGTCGAATCGCTGGCTGTTTTCAGGCGCAATAGCGGTATAACCGGTTTATCGGGAGGATATGCGGCTTTCTGAATCTATGTCTTACCCATCGGGCGACACCATGGCTCATGTCGGTCGGACGCGTCCGATAAGCGCGGTGACGCACACCTAAAGCAGTGAGGCGGGCACACCGATTATCCAGTAGTACGCTTTATCGGAATGGCATTGCGCCAACGCGGGTTTTTCCATCGGGGCGACCTCCATGTATGCCGAGTTTTTCGGACTTCGTGAGTTACCATTCAACAATACGCCCGATCCGCGGTTCTTCTATTCGACGCCGGACCACGAAGAGGCGATGGCCTCACTGATCTATGCGGTCCAGGAACGCAAGGGATTCGTCTTGCTGACAGGCGAAATCGGCGCAGGCAAGACTTTGGTCTCCCGCATGATGCTGCGGCACTTCGGCTCACGGATCGCATTCGCTGCCATCAACCACGCCGTTCAGGATGCTGCGGACCTGATGGAATCCGTCTGCGCGGAATTCGACATCCGTTTTCCGTCCGGCGCTTCCAACGCCCAGTTGGTGCGATCGCTACAGGATTTTCTGCTCGGCCAATTCGCGCACGATACACCGGTGGTCCTCGTGCTCGACGAGGCGCAAAACCTGACCATAGATGCCTTCGAGCAGCTTCGTATGGTGGGCAACCTCGAGGCGGATGACGCGAAGCTGCTGCAGATCATCATCGTCGGACAGCCTGAACTGCAACGCACCTTCGCCTCGCGCGAGCTGAGGCAATTGCGTCAACGCGTTTTTCGCAGTTTTCACCTGCCCGCGCTGTCGCAGGCATCCACGGCCGGATACATCCAGCACCGGCTCACCGTCGCGGGGGGGGATCCCGCGACCATCATGACCCGTGAAGCCATGGATCGCGTGTTTGAGCTGTCCAGTGGCCTCCCCCGGTTGATCAATACGCTTTGCGACAACGCTCTACTGAGTGCCTATTCGTCCCAACAGCGCCGAGTCGGTCGGGAGCTGATCGACGCCGCAGCCGAACAGACGCCGGAACTGGGCGAACCCACAGAACCACAGCGGCCGGCTGCGGCCTGTGGCCAAGCTCCGGGCCAAGCCCCGGCGCCGGCGCGCGTACCTGTGCCGCGTCCAGCGGGTGCCCGCGCTGGTGGCCAAGCGTCTCGCGCGCCCGCGCGTCCTCCGGCTGCCGCTCGGCCGGCTCCTGCGCCTCCGCCCCCGGCCACCCCCCAATGCCGACCCGTCGCCGGCCGGCCCACCTCTTTGGACGCGCCCGCGGCCTCAGCCGGAAAACGGGGGGATCAAGGCGATTCCGCGCGAGGCGCGGTGCACGCATTGGTGCGTCAGGCTCGCCTGGCGGAGGCGGCACTGCGACCGATTGTAAGCCAGGCGCTGGACGCAACACGGCGGGCCGATGCGACGTTGCAAGGATTGCAGCACTCCGAGACGCAAGGTCGTCAACTGGCGGCCAAACTCAAGACGCTTCTAGACAACACGCGGCGGATTCTGGAGGGTCTCAAATGGACCGCGGGGCGCATCCGCCGTGGAGAACAAAGCGCGCTCGATACGCTGAAGCGGTTGGAGACGCGGACTCGGCACTCCCAAAAGCTGGCGGACGAATTGGGCCATGCATTCTCAGACATGGTGCGCTCCGAACGTCGGCCGGCGAAAGCCGGGTTCAAATCGGTCGTGGTATCCAAGCCGGCAGCCGACGTGCTCGCGGCGGCTACTTCCCCGAGAGGTCTCGGACCGGAGGCAACCTTGGACGGCGCCCTCGACAGCACGCGCCGATCTCTTTCTGATCTGCGAACACTTGTGCGCGACGGAGCCGCCGAACGCGGCCTGCCGGCGGCGCGAGACCCCCGCCGCGTTGCGGCGGGCAATGAGCCGATCGCTCGCCTGCAACGAGACGTCGAAGAACTCGTCGAGCTGATCGGGCGAGACTGAAGCGATGGCACCTCTTGTGCGGCGGTTCCGAACGCCCGCCGGGTAGGGCGCCGCCGGGCGATGCTCGGAGCTCTCATCAACTCTAGCGGACGCAGCCCCCGTACCGTATTCTTACGCAAGCAGCCGACTTGCGGGTCGGGCCAAAGCCGCCGTTGTGTGACAAGGTCGGCCGCGTGCACTCATCGCGACTTCGGGTGCCGGCTCCGGCGACCTCCTTCGGAAGTACATCCGAGGGCCGGCACAAGCGGCGCTGAGGCGGATCGATCGCGCTACGAAAACCGGCGGAACACGTTCGACTTAATGCGGAGGAATCAACCGTGCGACGACGGATCGTTGGGATCATCGTGGGCGTACTGATCGCCGTGGTCGGCGTACTGATCTTGCTGACTCAAACCCGCTCCGATGCCGCCGATGCCCGATTTGCCCGTTTGACCAACCTGGGCAAGGCCTACCTGGAGAATCGCGAGGCGGACAAAGCCATCGCATCGTTTCGACTGGCGGTGCAGCGCCGCCCGCGCGCCGCCCGAGCCTACCGTAACTTGGCCCGCGCCCAGCTTCGCGCCGGCAAAGCCGATGAAGCGCTGGTTGCGCTCACCAAAGCGCAACAATTAACCGGGAAAGAATCGGCATCCATGGCCTCGACATCGTACCTTACCGGCATCGCCTACGTCCGGCTGGCTCAATACGAACAGGCGTTGCCTTATCTGCAAGCGGCCGTGCGTTTGGATGCCGATTCGGCCGTCACGCATTTCCAACTGGCCGGCGCCTACGAAGCGCTCGGCAGGACGGAGCAGGCGGTCGCCGAACTGCGCGAAACGGTTAAGCGCGACCCACTCCATGCCAGTGCGCATTACAAACTCGGAACCTTCGCACGACGCCGCGGCGATGTGGAGGCGTTCAAGAAATGCCACAAGGAGTTCATGCGTTTGCGGCAAGTGTTCGGCAATGAGAGCCGCTCCGGCGAGGCGTTGGAGGCTTGCAGCCACACCGAGGTCGAATCGGCCGAGGTGGCGGTCGTGGCCTCTGCGGCGCCTTGGGGCGTGCGGTTTGTGGATCGAACGCAAAGCGTTGTCGGGGCGGCGCTGGAGGCGATTCGAACCGTTGATGTGATTGAGGCAACCGAACAAGGCGGAGCCGTGCTTATTGCGGTAGATCGTGACGGTTCTTTGGCACTGTTGCACCGGGGCGCAGGCGGCGCCTTCGAACGACAGCCGGTGGACGCATCGCTTCCCGAGGGGTTTGCGGCGACCGACTGCTTCGCCGCCGATTTCTACGACGATCTTCCTGAAGGCGAACCCTATGATGCGCGCGTGCATCGGCGAAACGACGTGCTCTTGCTCGGTAACGACGAACTGGTCCTGCTGAAACGCACCGGGGTACGCTCGTTTGAAAACGTGACAAGCTCGGCCGGGCTGGACGATGCATCGGGAAGGGTGGCTCGCTGGATTGATTTCGAACACGACGGCGACCTGGACCTTTTCCTGGGCGGCGCGGACGGCTTGCAAGTCTGGCAAAACAACGGCGACGGGACGTTCCAAGAAGTGGCCGGGGCGATCGGCGCCGCGATCAACGCACCCGTTGTGGACATCGCCGCCGCTGATTTCGATGCGAATGTGGCCGTGGACGTGGTGGTCGCCATAGACGGCGCCGCACCCGTCTTGTTGGAGAACCAGCGCATGGGTCGCTTCGCCCGTGACGCGGCGCGCGCGACCGCGTGGCCCAATGCGACTCGAGTTCTGGCGGAGGAGTTTACCGGTGATGGACGCGTTGATTTGCTGTTTGCGGCGGACCGGTCGATCACGATGGTCGACCTGGCCACCGGGGTCGCGTGTGCACCGGGTTTGCCTTCAATGAGCACCGCCGCGGTGGAAGTCATGGATTTCGACAACGACGGCCGGCTCGACATCGTCGCCTGGGGAACCCGCCCCCGGCAGCCCGATGGGCGTGCGGTGGGCCTGTTGCACAATACCGGCGCAAGCACTTGGGTCGATGTGAGTGATTCGTTGGAGCGTTGGTCGTCGCCTTGGCCGCCTATTCGCAACGCCATAGCGGCCGACTACGACTTGGACGGCGACACGGACTTGCTGGTCGTATTGCAGAGAGGCGGGCTGCGCTATCTCGAAAACGACGGTGGCAACGCCAACCGTCAACTGCGTATTTCGTTGCTTCCGGTCAAGACGAACCCATCCAGTCTGGGGACCGAAGTGGAGGTACGCGCAGGTCTGTTCCGCGTGACGCGTCAGGTGCGCCGACCGCTCCTGGAAATCGGCATCGGACTGCGCGATCGGGTGGACACGTTGCAAACGCTTTGGACCAACGGCGTCGTGGACAACCTGATCGACGTGAGCGCGGACCGAAGCCCGCTGCAGATCGTCGAGAAGATCGTCGCCACCGGCTCCTGCCCGTTTGTCTATGTTTGGGATGGCCGCACGTTCCGCTTTGGAACGGATATACTCGGCAATGCGCCCGTCGGCTTGTCGTTGGCACGCGGTGTCTATCTGCCCGCCGACCCGGATGAATTCGTCTACCTGGGCCATGAATCGGACGTACGTCCCAAGGACGGCCGCTTTCGGGTTCAGGTGACCGAGGAATTCCGCGAAGTGCTTTACCTGGATCATGTGAAAATCGTGGTGGTGGATCATCCGCCGAACACCGAAGTCCACGCCACGGACAAGCTCATGCCCGAGCCGTTTCCGCCTTCCGAATTGTGGACGCTGGCGGGCGCGATGACGCCGACGCGGGCGATGGGTGACGACGGCATCGACCGGACGGCCGCGCTGCAAGCCATCGACGGGCGTTTCGCCGATCCGGGCATCCGAAGACCGCCCCCGTTTCGCGGGCAGGTTGTTCCCATGGCGCTGACGCTTGAGTTTGAATCGCTCCATCCGGGCCGGCCGCTCGTGCTCGCGCTGACCGGCTGGCTCCAATACGGCGATGCCAGCACGAACATAGCGCTCTCGCAGGCCGGTCAACGCATCGTGGCGCCTCCGCGGCTGGATGTGCAAACCGACGACGGCATCTGGCACTCTGTGGACGTCGTGGTGGGCATGCCGGCCGGTAAGACCAAGACGATCCTCGTCGATCTGGAAAACCGGTTGCCGGAAGGAGCACGGTCGCTGCGCCTGACGACTTCGTTTGAAATCTACTGGGATCGCATCGCGCTGATGAGCAGGGTTGTCGCACTGAAGACCCACACCTACTCGCTCGCGCCGGACGCGGCCGATCTCAAGTGGCGCGGTTTTTCCGAGCTGCGCTCGCGCGGGCCGCTTCATCCCACTACGCCGGACTTCAATGTCGTCTTCCCGACACCGCCCTGGCGCGGCACGCCGCAAGGATGGTGCACGCGCTATGGGGATGTCGCCGAGCTGATTGCCGAGCGAGATGATCGAATCGCCATCCTCAACGCCGGGGATACCGTGGAAATCGCGTTCGCCGCCGATTCGCTTCCGCCGGTTCCACCGGGTTGGGTCCGGTCGTTTTTCTTCTACTCGGTGGGTTGGGACAAGGATGGGGATCACAATGTCGAGGCGGGCGATCGGGTCGATCCATGGCCCGTGCCGCACCACTATCCGACGCCGACATCCATGGACGCGCCCGTGGATCATTGGGAAACGCAATACAACACGCGCTGGGTGCCGGCGGACCTCTTTGATCGACGCTTCGAGTAGCACAGCGGCCCTGTAACACAGCGGCCCACCGCTGTGAATTCAGCCTAGCCTCCGTTGTGAATCTGCGAAAAAGCCCAGCCGGGGGCGGCTGGGCTACAGGGCGGCTGGGCTACAGGGAGTCAGACATAGCGCGTCGGGTCGGGCACGCCCGATTCTTCAAATCCTTTGCGGCGCAGCAGGCAGCTATCGCATTGTCCGCACGCCAGACCATCCGCGGTCGGATCGTAGCAACTATGCGTCAGGCTCAGGTCCATGCCGAGCCGCATCGCTTCGCGGATCGTTTGCGCCTTGGAAAGCCGGACCAGCGGGGCGTGGATGCGGATCGCGCGGCCTTCCGATCCCGTTTTCGTGCCCAGACGAGCAGTGGCCGCGAACGACTCGATGAACTCGGGGCGACAATCCGGGTATCCGGAATAATCCACGGCGCTGACACCGATGAAGAGGTCCGTCGATCCGATGGCCTCCGCATAGGCCACAGCGAAGGAAAGGAAGATCAAGTTGCGGGCGGGGACATAGGTGATCGGAATACCGGTGGCGGGCTCTTGGAGGGACGCGCCCTTGGGTACGTCGAACTCGCCGGTCAGTGCGGAGCCGCCAAACACCCTCAGGTCGATTTTCTGAAACACGTGCGCGCGGGCACCAAGCCTCGCCGCCACCCGCGTGGCCGCCTGCGTTTCGATCCGATGTCTCTGTCCGTATTCGAATGTAAGGGCATGAATGCCAAAGCCTTGCGCTTTGGCGATGGCCGCCGTCGTGGCGGAATCCAAACCACCTGAAAGAAGAACGACGGCCTTGGGAGTGGGATCCGGCACGAAATCATCCTCGCAAACGAACATCGTCACGCGCGTTTACCCCGCGCCACAAGAATGTAACGAGAGCGATCGCGCGTGTCCATTTGATGATCCTGTCTATATGATCGTGGGATCGATGAACGGGGTCTCGGTGATACGTTCGGTGCGACGGGGACGCCGAATCAGAGCCGCAGGCGCGAGCCTGCGAACCATCCCCGGCAGAATGGCGGTCGGCCATCTTTTTTTGTCCAACTCCGTAGGAGAACAGGAAGAATGAACGTACGCAAGACGATGGCAATGATGCTGGTATGTGGTGGCATGTTGGTCGCGACGGGGTCGATCAGGGCCGGTGACCCTCACCACGCCCACGCCGAGATTGGGAAAGCCGCACCGGCGATCGAGCTACTCGGGATCGACGGCAAGACCTACAAGCTGTCGGACTTCAAGGGCAAGGTCGTCGTCCTCGAGTGGACCAATCACAACTGCCCGTTTGTGAAGCGTGCCCACAAGGCCAAGCTGATGAAGGAAACATTGGCAAAGTTTGCCGGCAAGCCGGTCGCGTGGATGGCGATTGATTCGACCGAAACCTGTGCGGATCAGGTGGCCGATATTAAGGCTTGGGCCAAAGAAAACGGCATTGATTACCCGATTCTGCTTGATCCTTCGGGCCGGGTCGGCCATGCCTACGGCGCGTTAACGACCCCGCACATGTTCATCATCGATCAGAAGGGTAACCTGGCCTACACCGGGGCGGTCGACGACGAATACGAGGAGGACGGCGACGGCAGCAGAAACTATGTCGCACAAGCGGTGACGGCGTTGCTCAAGGGATCGACCGTTCCGCTCGCCCGCACCAAATCGCACGGCTGCTCGGTGAAGTACAAGAAATAGCTCCGTAGCTCAGCCGCCCCCGGCTGAGACTTCCGCGATGCATCTGGAGCCCAGCCGCCCTCGGCTGGGCTTTTGCATATACGCGGCGGAGGGCCGCTGTGCTACACAGGTCACTGTGCCGCTGGGTCCGCGCCGTCTCGGAATCCCATCGCCTACTGGGGATGATTCTTCAGGATCCGGTCCTATAATGTGGGCCGTCGATGTGGTTGGATGCCAGTAAGGTTCATGGTGCGCGTGTGTTCGAATCAACCGAAGAAGCCCGAATTCGATCGTCGGCTACATTCGGCGATTACGTGGAACTCTGCCGCCCGACGCAGTGGATCAAGAACGTCGTGGTGTTCGCCGGGCCCGCCGCGGCGCTTCGGTTGTTCACGGCCGATGGTTTTCTTCGATCGCTGATTGCGTTCACAGCGTTCTGCTTGGCGGCCAGCGCCACCTACGCCATCAACGACGCGATGGACCGCGAGGCCGACGCGAGCCACCCCACCAAACGCAACCGCCCGGTCGCCCGGGGGGCGATCGGCCCCGCGGCGGCGGTCACGACCGGGGCGCTCCTGTTCATCCTCGGTGCAGCGCTCGCGGGAGCGGCGGACAACGCGAGGGTGGCGATTGTGGTCGTCGCATACTTCCTGATGAGTTTGTCCTATTCATTCGGCCTGAAACGTCGGATGATTCTCGACGTGATTATCATCGCAACGGGTTTCGTGCTCCGTGCGTGGGCGGGGTCGCTTTCCGTGGGCGTGGTGACCTCGGAATGGCTCATCGCGTGTGTGTTCACGCTGTGCCTGTTTCTCGGCTTTGGCAAGCGTCGCTGTGAAATCGCCATGATCGGCAATGTGGAAGAAGCCGGGCAACATCGCCCGACCCTGCTGAGGTATACGCCCGATTTGCTGAGCCATTTGATCACGGTTTCCGCAGGCATCGCCGTGATGACGTTCTTGCTGTACACGCTTGATTCCTCGTCGACCGTACCGTTTCACAAAGAGCACCTGTTCTACTCGCTGCCCATCGTCGTCTACGGCATTTTTCGCTTTGCCATGCTTTCCGAAATGGGGCGTTTCAGTGGTCCGACGGAGATCGTGCTCAAAGACAAGGCGATGCTGGCGACCATTGTGGTCTGGGCGGTGGTTGCGCTGCTGATCGCCTATCAGGAGCACGTGTTCGGTGACGGCGGGTTGACGGGGATGCTGGGATCGTTGTAGGGAAGAGGGTTTCTTAGTATGACAGCGCTGGATCGGCCGAGCCGAGCCGCGGGCTTCAGCCTGCGCGGCGACTCGGTCTTCGAAAGCGCCAAGCGCCCTTTAGGCTGGGCAGGCTGAAGCCTGAGCCCGTAGAGGTGGTTCGATCGCTGTCATTTTAGGCGGACGCGATCGGAACGTTCGAGGGAGTGTCGCGCGATGAATCGATCCACCGTAGCGGTCGTTCGAACCACACCTCAGACGGTGTTGGAGGACTACCACCGCTTGATGAACCTTGCGAAGTATCAGAACGTCGTCGACAAGGCCGCCGACACCGCCCTGAAGATCAACATAAGCTGGCATTTTTTCTATCCGGCCGCATCCACGACACCGTGGCAGCTTGAGGGCGTGATCCGCGCCATGAAACGGGACGGCTACGACCCGGCGCTGATACACGGCTGCCACAACCGGACGGTGGTTATCGATGCCTACCTCGGTGAGCGCGAGAACAAGCAAGTCAACGTGATTCAGGCCCACGGACTGCGCAACGTTCACCTCTACGAAGACAACCGGGAATGGATTGATGTCCGGGAAGCGGTCGGCGATCTGGTGGACGAGTTTCTGTGCCTTGGCGAGGTGTATCCGCAGGGGTTTCTCATTCCCAAGCGGTTCGTCGGCGAAAACATCATCCATCTGCCCACGGTCAAGACGCATGTCTTCACGACCATGACCGGAGCTATGAAAAACGCATTCGGGGGATTGCTCAACGAGCGGCGTCATTGGACCCACCCGGTCATTCACGAGACGCTGGTCGATCTCTTGATGATTCAGAAAAGAATCCATCGCGGCGTGTTCGCGGTCATGGACGGCACGTTCGCGGGAGACGGGCCGGGTCCTCGTTGCATGATCCCTAACGTCAAGAACGTGCTGCTGGCTTCGGCGGATCAAGTCGCGATCGACGCCGTCGCGGCCAAGCTCATGGGTTTTGATCCGCTTGCCGACGTCAAGTTCATTCGTATGGCGCATGAGCGGGGGCTCGGGTGTGGTCGGGTTGCGGAGTTGGATATCGTGGGTGAGGTGGACGTCGCGGCGGAAAACTGGCGTTTTGAAGGCCCGTTTAAGCAAATGACGTTCGCCGCCCGCATGCAGCACAAGATTTACTGGGGACGGCTGAAGACAACGATCGAATGGTCGCTCAAGACGTGGCTGGCGCCTTGGGCCTACATCGCCAGTGTGCTGTACCACGATTCGTTCTGGTATCCCTTCCTCGGTCGATCGCGCGTTCGCGAGGCACTCCGAAGCCCGTGGGGCCGGCTTTTCCATGCCTGGGATTCGGCCGTCGCCAACGAGCAGGGGTATCCCAATGTGGGTGCGGGCGAGTCCAAGCTGGTGCGCGGGCTCGGCAAATCGCTCTGGCTGGCCGCGAAAATCCTTTGCACATGCATCAAGGAAGCCCCGGAGATCGCCATGCACCGGCACAAGAAGAAATCCGCAGCCGGTGGACACGGCGCATCATGAGTCCTGCGCTCGCCGCTTGACCCCAATCGCCAGGCTCATGGCCCGCGCAGCAACACCAGCCTTCGATTCACGACAGCCTCTGAAATCTTACGGCAACACGGGGCGCTTCAGCGGCTCTTGGTTGCGACGCGGATTCATGGTACACAATACGTATGGACGCTGAATAACCTTGCTGGGTCACGGAGGATTCCCTTGGACAAGCCGCAAACCAACCGAATCGTTCACGGAAACTGCGTTGCCGAAATGAAGAAGCTGCCGGACGGTTGCGTCGATCTGGTGTTCGCCGATCCGCCGTTCAATATAGGCTACAGCTATGACAAATACGACGATCGCCAGGAAGATGAGGTCTACCTGGATTGGTCCAAACAGTGGATCGGGGAGGTGGTCCGGTTGCTCAAGCCCGACGGCGCGTTCTGGCTGGCGATCGGCGATGATTACGCGGCCGAGTTGAAGCTTTGCGCGACGCGCGAGCTGGGGTTGACCTGTCGGAGCTGGGTGATCTGGTATTACACGTTCGGGGTTCACTGCAAAACGAAGTTCGCCCGATCGCACACGCACTTGCTCTGGTTCGTGAAAGACCGCAAACGTTTTACCTTCAACGACATGGCTGTCCGGGTGCCATCCGCGCGGCAACTCGTTTACGCCGACAAGCGGGCCGACGCCAAGGGACGCGTGCCGGACGACACCTGGATCATCAAGCCGACGCCGGAACCTTCATGGATCTTGCGTCCGCAGGATTTACCCGAAGGATTCTCGGCCGACGGCGACACCTGGTATTTCCCACGCGTGTGCGGTACGTTTAAGGAACGCAAAGGGTTTCACGGCTGCCAGATGCCCGAACAGTTGCTTGGCCGGATCATCAGAAGTTGTTCCCACGAAGGCGATCTGGTCGCCGACCCGTTCGGTGGCAGCGGGACCACACTGGCGGTGGCCAAGAAGCTCCACCGGCTCTTTCTCGGGTTCGAGTTGTCCGAGTCTTATGCCGAACAGGCCAACGCGCGGCTCGCGCGAATCCAACCGGGAGATGCGCTCGACGGTTTTGAAAACCCCCTGACTACGGCGCCCGACACGAAGAATGGGGTGGTGCGCACCGCCGACGGCCAGCGGATTCGGCGATCCGGCGGCAAACGCCGCGGTCGGCCTCCGCGCCAACCTGCGGTTGAAGATGTCGCGCTGCTCCCATTTGCGGGGGAGGCGGATGCCCCGCCATCGTAACCGTCGCGGTGCGGACGCCCGATCTTGATGCCGCGGTGCTTGCGGGAAGGCCAAACGCCTCTCGATGGAGGGGGCGCCTCCTTGTTCGCGGCCCCGAGGGTTGGAATCACGGGGATTGCGCCCGCTGCGCTTTCTCCACGCGCCGCAGGGCCCCCACGCTGGAGCAGGTCGAGACCAGATAGGGTACCATCACCGTGAGCCCGATTCTCAGCAGTCGCGTTGGCGAAACGTCGCCGGCGAGAATCGCATCGCCGTGGTTGATCGAGACGAGGATGGTGCCGACCACCAGCGCGTAGGCGATCGCTCTGCGAACGATGCTTGGCTCCCATGCCGTTTGCAGCCAGCCCGGCGTCTCGGTTGGGTTGGGGGCGGGCGTCGCCTCGGGGCGTTCAGCCATGTCGCGGCCTACCTCTCCCTGTCCGCCGCGGTGGGGCGGCGTTGCCAACACATGAAATCGGGGATTCCGGGAATAATTCCGCCCCGACGGCTGTTTCCGGCGCCGGTTGCGGTGCGCGCCGCGTAGGAGCCACGTTCGAGCGAAGCGTGATCTCGGTGCGGGGTACGGTAGTCGGGCCGGATTGTTCTTGCAAGGCCTGGCTGATAAGTGTTACACTGCCCGTGTTGGGGTGGCTGCATTTCCTGTGCTATTGGGAGACAGAACGAATGAGTGGTGTGCGGAAACAACTGGGAAACGGGTGCATGCAGGGGGCGGCGTTTACGCTCATTGAGCTGCTGGTGGTCATCTCGATCATTGCGCTGCTCATCTCCATCCTCCTGCCATCGCTGTCATCGGCACGACGGCAGGCCAAGCAGGCAAAATGCCTTGCGCACATCAAGAACATCGCGACGAGCAGCCGCGTCTACGAAGCGGATGATCCCAACGGCTGGGGCATCCCCGCCCACCCCTTGCAGTTTAAGCAGGACAGGGATGATCCTATTTTCATCGGTGCGTACGAGTGGGGCGGAAAAAGCGGCATCGGTCGCCCGGGATTCGCTGAGGGGCCCAGCGGTGGGGAATTCGGCTACATCGGCAGCAAGTACGGAACCAAGGCGGGGTTCGGTCCGGTTACCAGGCCTATGAACGATCTTCTCTATCCGGGGGGATTCAAAGACAATCTCAATCCGCGCTACGACCGCCAGGGGGCTCTTCAGGATACCCTGCTCGATCTCGATTTGTACAAATGCCCCGGTGACGACGGCCCACCCCGAGGGGGGCACTGTCCGGATTGGATCGCACACAACGAGCGATCGTCCTACGACCACTTCGGAAACAGCTATGCGGCCAACCTATACATGGTTTTTTCCGGCGGTGGCGATCGGCCCATGTTCAGCAATTCGCCCTACATGCGACCGATAACCCGCGTTCCCACACCGGCCAGGGTGCTCTACTACGAGGAAAACATAGGACGCTGGGCTTGGGGGGCGGCCAACGATCCGTGCGACTTCATTCCCGGCGTGGACATCGGCACCACCAAGACGATTCGCGGATGGCATGGCCGCGATTGGACCTACAACCGATCGTTCGTGGACGGGCATGCGGAAACCAACAAAGTACTAATCGAAGGAACCGAGCAAGGCGGCTACTGGGAGCACTACCGCGTTGAGCATCTTTCATCCTACCCCGATTTTCTCGGTCAAGAAGGTGATTTCGAATCCTATCGCTGCGTGATCGTGCGCGGCAACGGCTGGGCGAAGGATACGCTTCCCGCGCCGCTTATCGATACCGGTCTTTCCTATCCCGGCGCGGTCCGCGCATCGTACGAGGATTGCGTCGTAGCCTTGCAGTAGGGTGTGTCAACATGCCTGTGACCCAGGTGGGGCCGTCTCTACACCGGCTTGAAATGCTCGAAACTCTGCAGGCAGTCGTGGCAGTAGTGGATCGAGCGGCACAGCGTTGGGCCGAAAATGGATTCGACCTCGGTGTTGCTTGAATCGCAAAACGGGCAGGGCGTCTTGTCGACGTTGGGATACTCCGCTTCGCTACAGCGCTTGCCCGGCGGGGCGATGCCGAATTCCTTGAGTATCTTTCGGCCGTTCTCCGTCAGCCGGTTGGTGGTCCACGGCGGGTCGAACACCAGCCGGACTTCTACCGCAGGTTCCCCGGCCTCGGTTACGGCATCGACGATGGCCTGCTTGATCATGTCCAGGGCGGGGCAACCGGCAAAAGTAGGCGTGATGCTGACCACGGCTTTCCCCGGCGCCACGTGCACATCGGTGACCATGCCCAGATCGACGATGCTCAGCGGCGGAATCTCCGGATCGCTGACCGTTTCCAACGCATGGCGAATCGCCAGAACGCGATCCGAGGACGATGCCGCTGTTGGTGTCGAATCCATGGCACGTTACCAACTTGCCGAGGTGTCCATGCTGTGGACCAACTGCAAATCCTTGAGCAGCGCAGCCAGATCATCGATATGCCGGCCGACGCGCCCGCCGCAAACCGTCGTGGCGTCTTCGGGCAGTTCGAGGCCCGCATCGGCAAGAACCGGAGCGATGGCCGACTCCCATTCCCGCTGCAGTTGCGCTTCCCGCGGACACAGGTCATGCTGCGCGAGCGTCTGGTCGGCCCCGGTGGGTTCGAACATGCCCAACGCATGGGGGAAGGTCTTGCAGACCGCCTGCTGCATCTTGGCATGCGCTTCCTCGGTGGCGCTGCCCAGCCGGAGCATCCAGGAGCGTCCGTGCAGGAAGTGGTATTTCTCCTCACACTGAAGCTTCCGGGCGACATCGGCCAGGGGTTTCAGCGAGCTTTCAGTCAGCGCGGCCAGCCGCACGCTCTCCTGGGCTTCATACAGAAAGCTGCGGACTACCGTCAGGGCCCAATCCCGCTTGGAATCCATCGAGACCAAGTTGCTGCACCGGAACTCGCGCGGCTTGCGCTCGAACACCAGCGTGTCCGGCGCGGCTTCGCCCAGCTCGTGAAGCATCGTATAGAACGTCAGCGCGTGACCCATTTCATCCTGAGCCATCGAGGAAAAGGCGATGTCCTCCTCCAAGATCGGCCCGTAGCCCGTCCACTCGGAATGGCGGTGGCCGATGATGAGTTCGTCGTCGGCCATGCGGTACAGCAAATCGATAGCGGCGTGCCGCGCCGGTCCGGTTAGCGCATCCAATGTCTCAAACACACTCACGATGTCTTCGCCCCCTCATCCTGGTCTTTGCCGACGGTTTTCGGTGTCAGGTAGCCCCACGATTCGCGGTAGCTCTTGTCCGTCGCTCGATCAAACATGTTCGAATCCTCGTAGGGCGTGGCCGTGATCGCGCCGGCGGGCACGACCCAAAGGTTGACGCACGCCTGCCGACGGGCGTACTGCTCTTTGGCCATCAGCAGCGCCATCTCCGGGTCCGCTGCGTGGACCGATCCGACGTGGATGTGCGGTTCGCCGCGAGCGGATTGGTGGAACACCTCATACACGGGCAATTGCGTATCACTCATGGCCTTGTCCCTTCAACATCGTTGGCTTGGGTGCTGCCTCAACGCGGATGCTACGGTTGTTCCCTGCGGCACAGCGGCCCTTCGCCGTGTCCAGGCAACCATCCGGGCGACGGCGGCCGGGGTGGCCCATGACCGAGTCTACACACCGAAACATCCTTGACCCAGCGCTAACCGGCCAGCGGCATGGGGATCGCCCGGTTCTGCGCCGCGGCCGCCAGAGCCTCACGCACCCATAGTCCGTCCTCATGAGCCATGCGCCTGACCGCAACCCGATCCTTGGACATCGGTCCGCCGCCGCGGACGACCCGCAGGAACTCATCCCAGTCCGGTTCGGTGTAGTGCCATGCCTTGGTTTTTTCGTCATAGCGCATCGCTTCATCGGGAACCGTAAGCCCGAGATCGAGGATTCGCGGCATAAACTGGCGCAGGAACTGCTGCCGTTGTTCGTCGTTGGTCTTGAGTTTGACCCGCCATCGCACGAGCAACTCGGTGTGTGTGGACACCTTGTCCGCCGGGCCGTGGAACATCATGATCGGCGGCCACCAGCGGTTGATCGCGTCCTGGAGCATGTCGCGCTGAGCCTTCGTGCCCGTGGCGAGTGCCACCACCATTTCATACCCGTGCTTCACGTGAAACGCCTCTTCGTAACAGATGCGCTTAAGCGCGCGGGCGTAGGGGCCGTAGGAACCCTCGGCCATCATCACCTGATTGACGATGGCGGCCCCGTCGATGAGCCATGCGATCGTGGGCACGTCCGCCCAGGTCTTGGCGTCGTAGTGAAACACGTTGGAAAACTTCGACTTGCCCGATATCAATTCTTCGAGCATCTGTTCACGCGAGATCCCGAGCGTTTCCGCGGCCCGATAGAGCAGTTGGGCGTGGCCGACTTCGTCTTGCACCTTCGCCACCAGGGCGAGCTTCCGCTTCATGGTCGGCGCGTGAGGAATCCACTTGCCTTCCGGCAGGGCGCCGCAGATTTCGCTGTTGGCGTGCACGTGGATCAGGCGGATCAATTGTTGCCGGTACTCGTCCGGCATCCAATCCGCGGGCTCGATCTTCTCCCCCCGCGTGATCCGGGCTTCAAAATCCGCGAGCTTTTGCGCATACTGCGATTCGGACAGTCCGTCCCGTGCGGATGGTCTTGGGGCAACCATAACGACTCCTTAACGCGCCGAGCGCCGGGTGGGGCTACGCCACGCCTCGGCGCAGGCCATTGTACAACATATCCGTGAGCTTTCGGGCGATGTCCTCCGGCGTCATCGGTCCCTCCGGTCGGTACCATTGGTAAATCCAGTTGATCGACGAAAGAATCAGCAGCGTCGCGAATTTCTCGTCCACGGCGGCAAACGTCCCTTCTCGGATGCAATCTCCGACGAGTTCGCGCACCTGCCGCTCGTAGTCATCTCTCCGGTCGGAAAACTCGCGCCGCCGATCTTCGGAAAGATGACGCCATTCCGTCGAGTAGACGCCGGCCGCCGGAAGATTCTCCGTGATGACGTGGACGTGCGACGCAATCAAACGCCTTAGTTTTTCCGCGTTGACGAGATCGGATGCCAGGATCGGGGCGACCGCCTGAAAGAACCGGCTCGCCGCGCCGGACACGATCTCCCAAAGTAGATCGTCCTTGCTTTCAATGTGGGCGTAAAGACTCCCCGGCTGAATGTTGAGTGCCTCCGCGATGTCGCGGACGCTGGTGGCTTGATAGCCCTTCTCGGCAAACAACTTTTCCGCCGCCTGCATGACGGTTTCCTTGCGTTGCGTCACCGTGTTGGTCATGCGCCTGTTCCTGGTCCCCGAATCGCCGGTCACCGTGCATTGTTGGAGGTTGGGGCGTCTCCTCAATCGGCACTAACGAGCGCTAGTTCGCGATTCTAGGGGCCCGGTATTCCGATGTCAAGGTGCGCCAACCCGTTGCCCATTCGGGCGTTGGTTTCAGTCTTGGTGAGATTGCACGTGGTCGCAAACTGCGGCGCAGCGTGACACGGAGTCCCGCGGCATCAGGTGGGACCGCGCACGCGGTCAGAGGCATCGTGCCCAACGTCGGCGATCGGCGTTCAGCTCAGCGGCGATGCCACCTGCACCGTTTCCCCAACGGCAGGTAACGAAAACCGACGATAGCGGTAGTCGTCGAGGTAGAGCCATCGCAGCGAGGGATCCTCGAGCGGCACGCGAAAGCGGAACGTCGCTTCCGCCGGTCGACCGTCCTCGGTGAGGTCGGTGATTTCGATCGTCACGGCGGATAGTTCGATGATTTGCCCGAGGAGCATCGGCTGTGCGTGCGTGCGGACCATCATGTCCATGAGCTTGGCGAGGTACTCCAGCGATGCGGGAGGTGGGCTTTCGTCCTTTGGAACCCACCCGCGGGGTTGCAAATACCCACCGCGTGGCTGGACGACGAGCGTTCGGGCGTCGGTACGGGTAATCGAAACGGCGCTGCAGGACGGGCTCAGGTTCAGCGTTCTTTGCGGGACCGGCCGGCCTTCGGCATGACGCGTCTGGATCCACAGCCTGTCGGCCAAACCGCCGAGCGCATTGACGAATACGGCCGTCTGGTTTGCGAATGGCCGATCGTCGGGCAGCGTGTTGTAAACGGAGTTTAGTGAGGCGCCCACGAACATCATCGACATCGCCCCGACGGGAAACGCGAGCGGGGCAAGAATCAGATGAATCCCGACGAATGCCGTATCGCAGACGCGTGCGATCCGCCGCCACAAGCCGGTAGCCGGAACCCACACTGCCCCGAGGCGCAGGCCGGTCAACCATTGCGCCATCAGCCCCATGGCCCCCAGCCCGGCGAACATGAGTAATCGATCGTTAGTAAAGATGGCGCACACCGGAAGGACCGCAAGCAACATCCCCGCGCACCAGAATCGGGCCACGGCATCGCGAAGAAGCAACGGACGAATCACGATGCCAACGACCGAAAGCACGCCGATCGCCCAAAGCCAATGCACCCGCAGTAGCCCCGGCGACAAGAACAAGCTGGCATCCGACGGGGGACCGACCCACTGCCCCAGAAGCAAAATCGGTGCGTTGCGCGCGACTTGACTGGCGAATCGGAGCGGATCATGGCCGGGATCGATGTAGACCTCGGATGCGAACACGCCGTACCCGCTGGATCGGTACCAGATATACCAGAGTATGCCGGCCAGCAAGCACGGCACGAGGCTGGTCAGACGCTTCGACCATCGGTCCCGGTCCAGGAAGATCGCGTAGGCCAGCAGGTAGCCGCCGGTTGACACGGCCTCTTCCTTGGCCAGCAGCGCAGCCAGAAAGGCGACGGGCGCCAGCCACATCCCCGCCCGCCATGCGTCGCGCCGTCGGCGGTCGTGCGCGATCAAGGCAAGCACGCCGAAGAACATGGCGACCAGAGCATTGCGATTGGCCAGCCACCCCGCGGGTATCGCGTGCGCCTCGTCCACGGCAAACAGCAAGGTCGCCAACACTACGACCCAGGCGGGCATGGTCCAGTCCATCATGCGCCGATTGAAGACAGCCACTACCGTAATCAGCAGCCCGTACCAGACCAAACTTTGCAGATGCATGAGCACCGGGTATTCGGGCCAGGCACCGTAATCCAGCATGAACGTGAGTGCGGTTAGTGGCCGGGAAAGGGCAGCCTTGCAACGGGGGTCGGTCCACCAGGGCATCCAGCCCCGATCGACAATACGGTGGTTGCGCTCCGGGTCGCCATCCAGATAGGTATAGGGCTGCCACGGGCTCGGTGCATCGTCTCCGAGAAGATCGGATCCGACCACGACGGAACGAATGTACAGATCGTCTGCCTGAATGCCCGAAACCAGTGATGAGGCCGCCAGGCCCATGCCCAGTGCTACCGGAATGATCGGGAACCACCGCCCGCCCATCCACATACATGCTCGCTGCAGTTTGCTCATGGCGACCGCCCTGGAATCTCACAAACCCCAATAATGCAGCGTTGGATTGTCCAAAACGAACCGAGCCGCGGGCTTCAGCCCGCGCGGCGCCTCGGTTTCCGGTAGCGCCAAGCCGCTTTGAGACCGCGCAGGCTTCAAACCTGCGGCTCGTAAAGGAGGTTCTAGCGTTGTCATACTAACGAACCATCTCACGACTCTTGCGAAATGCCTGTCGGTAGATGGGCCGGCCTTCGCGGGTGTACTTCACTTCGAAGTTGGTCCCCGCCCAATCCTCACCGGGCGCGGCGTCGGCTTGGTCCCATGGAATGGTTTTCAGTTGCGGGTGCTCCCTGATGAGTGCGACGCCTTCCTCGAAGTATTCAAGATGGTCGGATTGAAACATCCACCGCCCATCGGGCGTCAGCGATGCTGCAACGGCTGCGATGAAATCGGGCCGAATGATGCGCCGCTTGGTATGGCGTTTCTTGGGCCAGGGGTCGGGGTGGTACAGGTGAAGCACCGTCATGCACGCCGGTGGCAGGTGGCGGATGACGAATTGCTTGGCGTCGGTCCGCATGAGCCGCACGTTGGTCATAGACCAGCGGGCCATCCGGTCCGCGGCGTACTTGTAGTACTTGTTGGCCCATTCGATGCCCAGCAGTCGAACCGTGGGCTTGTGGCGGGCACGGCTGAGCAGGAATCCGCCCTTCCCACAGCCGATTTCGAGCTCGAAATCTCCCGGTGTGTCAAACCAGGATTGCGGATCGACCATCGCGCCCTCTTCGGGGGGATCAAGCGTTATGTCGTCAACAGTTACCATCGTGTCGGTTGCTCGCGTGCGTTGCCGGAAGCCGTTGCATCGGCCGGTTCCGGCCGAGGGTGCTCAGGCTACCGGCACCATTTCACAGTGGACGGAATTTCTTATTGATGCCGGGCCATTGTACACTACCATGGTGCTGGTTGCCAAAACGCGCGCCGGCCGTCCCCGAGGCGTGCCGACTGCGTAGGGCAAGGATGCTTAGCCTATGAAACGAAAACTGCAGGAGAACATCAAACGCGTCGAGCACCGCATTGCGGAAGCATGTCGACGATGCGGGCGTGATCCGAAAAGCGTCACGCTGGTGGCGGTCACCAAGTCCGTAACCCTCGATATCATCCGGGCGATGGTCGACCTCGGCGCGACGAATTTGGGAGAAAACCGCGTCCAGGAGCTGACCAAACGGGCGGCCATGGTCAACGAGTTCCTGGGACGACGCGCCCGCGACCTATCGGCCGGAGCGCGGCCCCGGCCCCACTGGCACATGGTCGGCCACCTGCAGCGTAACAAGGTTCAATCGCTGCTACCCTGGGTGACCCTGATTCACTCGCTCGACAGCCTGCGCCTGGCGGAAGAGATCGACAGCCAATCGGCCAAGCTGAATCGGGTGACGCCGGTCTTGCTCCAGGTCAACATCGGTGACGAGCCGCAGAAAAACGGTGTGGCCGTGGCGGCGGCGATCCACTTGCTCGAACAGATCAAAACGCTCGACCATATATCGATCCGAGGCCTGATGGGAATGGCGCCTCAAACCGACGACCTCGATGTGATTCACCATGCGTTTGGCCGGGCCAAGGAGCTTTTCGATGAAATCGTTGCCGAGCGGATATGTGGCCCGCAATTCCGCGAGCTATCTCTGGGCATGAGCGGCGATTTCGAAGTCGCCATCGAGTATGGGGCGACGTTTGTGCGCATCGGAAGCGCACTTTACGAAGGCATCGAACTTCGGGAAGCATCTGCGACCGCGGACGGATCCTGGTGACGCCGTGCCAGCCAACAAACGGCCGCGCGCCGCAACCAAACAGGCTGTCCGAAGCGGCGTGTTCACGCCCGTCCGCCCATCTGCAACCGGCTCGGCGCGGCCGGCTGACGCTGATCCACGGTTGCATGTTCAGCGGGAAAACGTCGAAGCTGATCCACCTTCTGGAGCAGCGCGACGCCGCCACCGCCGTTGCGGTGAAGCACGTACGGGATACAAGGTATCAGATCAATCGCATCGTCACCCACGATCAGAAGGCCTACCCCGCCCGTGTTGCGGATTGCGCGGCGGTGATACCGGATGCACTTGGTTGGCGGACCGCTTTCGTGGCCGTCGACGAGGGGCATTTTTTCGGGATGGGCCTGCTTGCGGTGGTGGGGTGGTTGCTGGATCGGGGTGTCGATCTGGCCGTGACCACGCTGGATTATGACAGTTGGGGCAGACCCTTTCCTTGTTTTCTTGAACTCGCCCAAGATGCGGATGAATGCCTGTCCGGTGTCGTGTCATGCGCACGGTGCGGTGCTCGTGCCGATCGAACGCAACGGCTCACACCCATTATCGACGGCCGGATGGTCGGCGGTCCGGAAGCCTACGAGCCGCGCTGCAGCTCCTGCTGGCAACCGCCACCCGGCCTGTAGCCCGCCCGCCTAGTGGGTGTAGTGGCTGCGCCAAGCTCCCCAGCCGGGGGCGGCTGGGCTACGCGAGCGAGCCAGATCACCGGCTGGACCACGCAATATCGCGTGCGTTGAAGACGGGGCCGTCCGTACAGCACAGCGCGTAGGCCCATCCGTCCGGACCCGCGGTGTTGTAGGTCTCGACGACACACGACTGACACGTTCCCGTCCCGCACGCCATCGCCCGTTCCATGCAGACGTAGCAGGTGATGGCATGACTTTGGCAAAACGTGGCGACAGCCCGCATCATGATTTCCGGCCCGCACGTATACACGACGAGATCGCCGGCCCGGATCTCTTGAGCGGCGTAGTAGGCTTCGAGCGCCGCGCCGACGTATCCGTGAAACCCGATCGAACCATCATCGGTCGCCAGCACGATCGACGTGCCCTGTCTGGAAAAACGATCGTTGCAACGAACCGCTCGGCGCGCGTCGGTCGAATAGGCGCTGTCCTCGGCCAACTCGATCGCGAGCAGCGCCTTGGTCTGGGCGCCGTAAAACGCGACGCTTTGTTTCCCCGCGGCAGCGAGTGCCTCGGAAAGCCACAGCATCGGCGGCAGACCGACTCCGCCGGCTACCATCCACGCATTTTTTTTCCGGGCGTCAATCGGAAAGGGGTTGCCCAGCGGCCCCAGCACGCTCACCGTCGCGCCCGATCCCAATGAACGCAGCCATCGCGTGGCGCGTCCGACCACGCGGTACATGATGGAATACCGTACATCAAGGGCGGACACGTCCATGGATGCAATGCTAAACGCCCGACGCAGCATCGGTCCGGAAGCGCGATCGCGCCAGGGCTCGGAGGGCGCACGGTTGTTGCCGTTGCAGACGCCACTCGGCGCCGCGTCCACCATGGGATTGACGTGCACGAATTGCCCGGGAAAGGCCGCCGGGAACATGTCGGCGCTAAGTGTCAGCTCGAAGTGTTCGCGGCACAGACGCCGGTTCTCAACGACGTGCGCAGCTTGAATGATCCTCAAGGGTGCTTCGTGTGACCGGCCGTTGGAAACCATAATCTACGAAGGATCGAACGGGGTTAGCGCAAAAAAACTTCCAGAAACGAAGCATAGCTGCGTTCCTGGAAGTCCGCCACGGCTAAACAAGCCGCAAATCGAGGATCACGGCGACGAGCGTACCCGCCCCCGGGGAGCCGCATTCAGGATGCGCTCTTGTACCCCAATCCAGTCAGACCGTCAATCGGCGAAAACAAGCGGAAACGCAATCGGATCGCATGTAACTGGCTGCCTTTAATGTGTTTATGCGATTCCTTGCATTTATTCGGCGGACCTAGAATTACATTCTTCACAGGCTGGCGGGCAGGCGATTGGGTGCAAGGGGCTGTGATGTCCGCCAAGTGTCGTCCGCAGCGGCGTATTTGTAAACTATTTCGTATGAATGGCTTACGGTCGAACTGTTGCCTCGGTCGTTGAGCGCGCGTACATTTCCCAGCGGAGGCCGAAGGGTTGGCAGGCCTGTTGCAGAGCTCCGGCTGTGCATCCGGAAAGCAGCCCGGTTCGATACCCTCGGCTTTTCCTGAGACGGGCGGGCGAGACCGGTGGTCATGGCGGGGGATGCCAACGCTGATTTCGCCCGGTCCTGCCTCGCCTTGGATTGGTGTGTTGGGGACCGCCGGACGGTCATCCGGATCGTCGCGCTGATGGATTGGCGTGATCTGTCCGGCGGCTCTTCTTTCTCCTTTTGGCAACATAGCGTCAGTCGTCCCATCCTCTCTTGGCCTACTTGTTCAGTGGCCGGCCCGCCGCAGACGCGCCCAGAATACGCGCCAGCCGGCCAGGCGGAGCGGGCGAGCAACCCTGGTCCACTCCCCTGAGCCGGCGTTTTCCATGGCTGCTGATGCCCAAATGCATCGGTGGATTCCGGGTGCGCGATACTTCCGGCGGCTTCGAAACCTTTTTTTCCTGCCGCCTTATGGGCTGCGCTACAGTAGCCGTGGGTCCGCTCCCGGCGGACCCACGGTCACCGCACACCCCGTTCCATTCGACGCTGTAGGGGTCGGCCAAGCGCTATGTCGCACGCATCTCACAGAAAAGACGACCCTCACAGGGGCGGGCGGTTGGGTGGCGGCGCGATCCGGGGGCGACGCTACGCTTGCCACCGGCTACTATGGAGCATGCTTTCAGCCTGCAATCACAGCAGCCGATTCTGTTATGCACGCGTGGAGCCGCGCGCAGCCACTTCGATGGTGGTCACTGGGCGGCACGCGGGCTAAAGTCTACTGCAGGATCGCGTCAGTCGGCGAGGTCCGATACTTCATTGGCTTGGCACGGGTAGACATGGCGCAAGAACGCCCCAATCGATTGGCCCAGTGGCTGGTTCTGTTCCGCGAGCAAGTACCCGTGGTCAAGGAGCGGTTGGAGGATTGGGTGCTGGCCTGCAAAGCGGAACCTTACTTGATCTGGGAGACCCCGGCCGTTCGGTACGCGACGCTTGGTGTCGGCGGATTGCTGGTCGTATGGTTGATCAGCGGGGTGGCCGGTGCGATTGCGCCGCCGATACCGGATTCCGCAAGAGCGCAAGCGGAGACCGCGGATTTTCATGTGCTTTGCGATCGGCCTGACTGCGGTCATCACTTTGTGGTGAACCGCAAGTTTCGGTTTTCGGCGTTTCCCGTTACCTGTCCCAAGTGCAACAACGAAAGCGGGCGACGCGCGCTTCGCTGCAACTCGCACGAGTGTTGCGGTCGATGGATCTTGCCCGAAGGGCCGCCGGAGGATCGGCGTTGCCCACTATGCGGCGAAGCGATTCATTAGCCTTCAGCCATCAGCTCTCAGCCGTAAGCTATCAGCGATTAGCCTTCTATCTTGGATCTTCAACCTTCGATCTTCGACTTTCGACTTTCGACTTTCGATCTACCTCCGCTTCATCTCACCGGCATCCAGCCTTCGGAAATAGTCTCTGGTTGCGCGGATCACGACCGGCGACAGAATGAGGATCGCCGGCAGGTTGCAGAGCACCATCAAGCCCGTGGTCGCATCCGAAAAATCAACGACGGTGTCGAACTTGGGCAGCACCATCCCCAGAAAGACGAAGATCACGAACACGAACTTGTAAGGCAAAATGGCGCCCGGCCCGAACAGGTACTCCGCGCCTTTCTCGCCGTAGTAGCTCCAGGAAATCATCGTGGAGAAGGCGAACAGGCACACGCCGAGCGTGACGATGTACTTGCCGAACCCGTAGATGGCCGTGTCGAACGCGAAGCTGGTCAATTCCGCGCCGGCGATGTCGAGGTGAACCTGCTGGCCGGGGGTTACTTGGGCCAGTGCGTCCGCGTCCATCTCCGACGCGTCCAGTGTGATCGTCGAAAGCTGAGCCCAGGTGGCTGGGGGCGAGGTTCCCAGGTCCGTAACGATGGCCGTCACCGTTTTCAGCTCGTGATGCGTGTCGCGTACGATTTGAATGGCCAGCGCGTTGCCATCCACCAGTTTGTCCCGGTAGAGCCGGTCGTAGGTCTGGGGCAACTCGTCGGCACATCGGACGGTAATCTTGCCGTCGGCAACGGACTCGACCGTTCCGACCGCC
>JBHHUB010000021.1:0-30918 GCA_046753625.1 Phycisphaerae bacterium
GGCAAAACCATTGCCACTTGAAAGATTGTCCACGTGTAGACGACCGAGCGCTTACGTCGAAGCGGCTGGCGCTGGCGTGAGAGTGCGACACTGCTGGTGACGGGCGAGAACGAGTCGGGGATCGATATGGTCGCGGGAGCGTCCGATAAGTGGGAGTGCACCGACCGCTCTATGTTGCTACAATGTCGGTGCAGCAGTTCGAATCAGGGGGGGGGCTCCGGTTCGTTCCGGCCATTTGGATAGGGAGAGTAGCGAGTACCAATTCACTTGAAGCCAGTTGTCGGTGGCAAGGGCGAATTGGTGCTCTAATGGAGAGGATCGTACCATGAGGATAATGGGCATTATTGCCAGTCTCGCGATTGCTACGTGCTTGAGCGTCCGGGGTGAGCAAGACTCCGCGGGTGGGGACAGGGAAGCCCACGGGAGCGAGCGGCTCAGCGGAGAAGTGGGTGAGTCCGCAGCGCACCATGCGATAGAAACAGCACCCGCTAGCGGGAGCGCGAACCTTGCGGCGGGTCCACTGGCGGCCTCTGCGACGGTGGGAAACTGGCCCTGGGGCAGGAGCCCGCTGTCGGTCTTCAGCAGGGGCACCGTTTTCCTTCCCACGCCACCGACCTTCTACACCGAGAAGCATGTGCAGGCCGGGGTTGTCAGCGAGGACACGTATTTCGGCGACGTTCTCGTCCCTGCCGGTGCCTTCGTCCGGTTGGCCGAGTACGCCCCGGTCTGCTCGGTGTCCGACTGCATGAACTTGAATGTGCTGACGCCCGAGGAGAACGCGCAGATCCACGACGACGTACTCAACCGCGGGACCGAGGTCAGCCGTCTGGACCCGCAGAACTACCTATCTCAGCACGACTCCGCGCGACGCCATGTTTGGAAGTGGGGTTTCCTGGGCGATGGTTTGCCGATCCCCCTTGCAAACGTCGATCTATTCCGTGCCGCCGGCGTGAGCATAATCCCCACGCTCCAAGCCGACAATCCCGACTACCGCGACCCGACGTACCCGGGTACCGGGCCTTGCATGACCGCGGACTTCACGGACGTATTCGACCCCGCCTTTGGGTACAGCCCCGTGTACTTCGACTGGGTGACGCAGTTGGTCACGGCCTACGCCGACATCATGCCCATCATTGTGATTGAGAACGAGGTCGATCAGGATCTAAACACTTGGTGCGAGCCCAACGGCGTGCGCGAGGGCTATCGGAAAATGGTGGTAACGGCCAAGTACGCCATACGTCAGGCGGGGGTAGACGTCCTCGTCGCGGACAGCGGCATGATGGGGGGAAGCTGGATACGCATGGCCCTGGTGGACCTCGTCGCGGAACGGGCCGCCATCGTAAGCGCCGGGCAAACGCCTTCGGTCGAGTTGGAACATCAGATCCTCGAGCTCATCTCTCAGAAGTTTACCGCGATTCCCCTGACACCGACCGAAGAGGTGGATTGGGCGGCGATTGAAATCGCGGCGGCGGCCATGAATACCATCCCTATGCAAAATGCCCGAGAGGTCATCCGACTGCTCAACGCAGATGTCATCGATCCCGACCTCGGTGAGCCGGCCCTGGACGTCTACAATTTCCACTACCACCAAACATCTTCGGCGGTGCCGGCGGTGGCGCAGTACGTACGAAGTGTGTTCGACACGGATGGGTCGCCGCTGATCAACAACGAGATGGGCCTCCTCGCCGACCAGGACTTCAAGACGCTCGCGGCCAACAACACGTCCCTTTTGACGTTCACCGAATTCATGCCGGTCTCGAGCTTCTTCCCCGCCGGCGAGATCGAGGGCCTTGGTGGGGCGGTGGCCTTCGGCACCCTCGTCCCCATCGACCCCCGCGAGGAGCTGCTGGCGACGGAAGACCTGATCAAGAAGTTCATTCATGCCTTTGGCAATGGGGTGTCCGACGTGACCTACTTTGGCTTCAACGGGCGGGACAAGAAATCATCCACGTATCAAGTCATGGACGGACAGCCGTACGATTTCTTTAAGTATGAGTGGATCGACTTCGCGTCCAGCATCACGGAGGACAAGATCATCGTGCCGCAGAATTTTCGGGCCGTTCTCAATCTGCGCGCGCTCTTCGACGGAAGCATCCTGTCGACCTCCCACGCCGTCGCGGACCCCGTGGAATCCTACGAGTTCGAGTTGCCGCACAAGACGGTCAGCGTTTGGTGGGTGCAGGCCTACGTCAGCAACATCGGCCTCAGTGTCGACGTCGACGTGAGCGCGCAGGTCGCTGCGGGCGCCCAATTCTACGACATGGAGGGCTTCGAGATCACGCCGCAGAACGGAACGATCCCCGTCGGATTCGCTCCCGTCTTTGCCGAGAGCACGCACTTTCCCAGCGGCTCCGTTCCCGCCACATCGACGTGGGGCTTGACCGTTCTTGCGCTCCTCGTTCTTGCCGTAGGAACTATTTGTTTTCGCCGCGTCCACGTCACTTTGAGCCGCTGCTAAGGAATTCCCATCGGATCTTTCGGCGGGTGGATTTCTTGGCACCAAGGCACCAAGCATGCAACGTGGGTGGCCCACCTCCTATGGAAGGTGGGGAAGCCGATGACGGTGACCGACTGACGTCCACGCTTGGTGACGATTCAATCTACCATGCACTGGTGTTCGTACCGGAGGGCGTACGGATTCGCGTGACCGCGAGATCATCGGCTCCCCCACGTCCGAAAGGACATGGGGCACCTGCCCCCGGCGAACTCCGATGGCAGGGGGACGTTCCGTCCACGACAACCCAAGCGCCGCTCCGCGCGTCGGAGCAACCCCTGCCCTACGCGCTTGTCATGGGCCTTGGTCGCGGATTTGTCCTCCGGGCTACGCCCGATGCCGAGTTTGCGGTAGCATGATCCGCTGGATTCCTAAAGGGGTCGGGCACGGGCTTGCACGCTCATGGCAACGCGACAATTGATCTTTCTTTCCATCCCCGGTTTGCGGCCGGGTGACGTCGATGCTGCGACGACCCCCACGCTGTTTCAATGGGCGGAGCGGGGTACGATCGCGGAATTGACCCCGACGTTCCCCTGCGTCACCTCACCCGTACAGGCCAACATGCTGACGGGCTGTGGACCCTCCGAACACGGCGTCATCGCCAACGGATTTTATTACCGCGAGCGAAACGAGGTGGGATTCTGGGTCGCACACAACGAGATCATCCAGCGCCCGCAGACGTGGGACGTGCTCAATCGAAACGCGCCGGAGCTTACGTCCGCGGTGTGGCATGCGCAAAATATCAAAAGTGCCGGAGCGGCGTTCATCGTAACGCCGTCGCCGATCCACGAGGATGATGGAAGCACCAAGCTCTGGTGCTATTCCAAGCCGGACAGGTTCTATCAAGCGCTCATCGAACGCTTCGGCCATTTTCCGTTGCAGCACTATTGGGGACCGCTGTCCAACATTGGATCGACGCGCTGGATTCTCAAGGCGGCCGCCCATCTGGCCGGACAACATGCGCCGAACTTTCATTGGATTTACCTGCCCCATCTGGATTATGCGTCTCAAAAATATGGCCCCAACAGCCCACAGGCCCGGCAAGCGTTCATCGATCTGGATGCCGAGCTGGCCGGGTTTGCGGCAGCCGTCGCCGCCTCTGATGACGGGGGCGAGCCGGTTTTCCTGGTGGCGGGTGAATACGCCATGACGGATGTCTCCGGCGTCGTTTATCCCAATCGGTTGCTGCGCGAGGGCGGATTTCTGGCGATCCGCGAGGAGTCCGGCCGGGAGTACGTCGACCTGACTGCGAGCCGGGCCTTCGCCATGGTGGATCATCAGTTCGCGCACGTCTACGTCCGCAACGCCGCGGATGTTCCGGCGTGTGCGGCGTTGTTGCGAACGGATAGCGGACTGGCGGGCGTCTTCGCCGGTGCGCAGCGGAAAGAGATCGGCCTGGATCATCCGCGAAGCGGTGAAATAGTGCTCGTAGCGAAGGACACGCACTGGCTGGCGTACTATTGGTGGCTCGATGACAAGCTCGCGCCGCCGTTCGCCCGGACCGTGGACATTCATGCCAAGCCGGGCTACGACCCGGTCGAGCTATTCATCGACCAGGCCACCAAGAGTATTCCGCTCGATGCTACGCTCGTGAAAGGGTCCCACGGCGCACCGGCCACGGAGCCGAGGCATCGGGCGGCTTTGATCTGTTCCGAGGCGGCGGATCTGGTCGAAAGCGGTACGACGTATCGTGATTTGGATGTTCACGCGATGGTCTTGGGCCTGCTGGGCGCCGATCGGTAGTGCGGCGGCAATCATGCATCCGTGCGGCCGCGCAGGCTAAAGCCCGCAGCTCGAGGCGGTGCTACACTTTCGGTGCCACGATCAGGGCATGAGATGATTCATGGCAAAACGTAGCTTCATGGATCCCTTGCTCGGCCGGTTGGCCGGAGCTCATGCGAAGCGGCAGTACGGCCGGTTTCTTCGTGATGCGCATGCCGCGCGCCGAGTGCAGGAAAAGGTGCTGCTGGAAAAGATCGCCCGCAACGCGGATAGCGACTACGGCCGCGCGCACGGGTTCTCCAAAATCAAGTCCTATAGAGACTTCGTCGGGCAGGTGCCCGTCCAATCTTATGAAGACCTTCGGCCGTACGTGAGCAAGGTCATGGACGGGCAGACCGGCGCGATGTTCGGCAAAGGCCAGCGCGTGCTCATGTTCGCCATGACCAGCGGCAGCACGGATCGGCCCAAGTATGTTCCCGTAACCAAGGCGTTCTTGGACGAATACCGTCGCGGCTGGAATGCCTTCGGCGTTAAGGCGCTGCTGGATCATCCCGGCGCGTTTCTTCGGAGCATCTTGCAGGTCGTTTCGCCGATGGACGAAAGCCGAACGCCGCTGGGCATTCCGTGTGGCTCGATCTCCGGGTTGTTGGGGGCCACGCAAAAGCGCATCGTCCGGCGCTATTACGTCACGCCGCGAGTCACCGCGTATATCGAGGATTCCAACGCGCGCTACTACACGATCATGCGCTTTGCCGCGCCCGTCGACGTGGGCTGGCTGGTCACCGCCTCCCCGGCGACGCAGGTCAAGCTCGCGCGCACGGCCGACGAGCACGCTGCGCGGCTGATTCGCGATGTCCGCGACGGCACGATCATCGCGCCCGGCGATATTCCCCCGCGCGTGCTGCAAACGCTCAAGGCAAACATCAGGCCCGATGCCGCGACAGCGGCGCGGCTCGATGCGCTCCTCGAACGAAACGGCTCGCTTCTGCCGCGGCACTATTGGCATCTGAGCTTTCTGGCCAATTGGACCGGCGGAACCATGGGCCTGCATTTGCAGGAGTTTCCCAAGTATTTCGGTGACGCCCCGGTCCGTGACATAGGGCTGCTGGCAACGGAGGGGCGCGTTTCCGTTCCGCTGGTGGATGGCACGCCGGGCGGTGTGCTCGATGTCGGCGGCAGCTTCTTCGAGTTTGTATCCAAAGGTGACGCGGACGGCGATGGCCGGGGTACGGCGGCGACGGTCTTGCGATGTCATGAACTGGCCGTTGGCGAGGAGTATCGCGTCCTGCTGACAACCTCGGCCGGGTTCTATCGCTACGATATCGGCGACTACGTCCGCGTTCACCGGTTTGAGGGGCAGGCCCCGGTGATCGAGTTTCTCCATCGCGGCGAGCACACGGCCTCGGTAACCGGCGAGAAGCTGACGGAATGGCAGGTAACGGCCGCCTTCGAGCGGAGTTGCCAGGCGTTGGGCGCATCGCCTGAGTGCTTTGTGCTCTGCCCGCGGTGGGGCGATCCGCCGAAGTATCTGCTCTACGTCGAGGAGCGCGGCGATCGCTCCATCGACGAGAATCTGCGGGATCACGCTTTGCTGGCTGAGGCGTTGGACCGGCAGCTTGGTGAAATCAACATCGAGTACGCCTCAAAACGCTCGTCCCGCCGCCTCGGAGCCGTGGAAGCGGCGGCCCTGAAATCGGGGACGCTGGCCCAAATGGACGCCGAGCGCCGCAATCAGCGCGGCGGCGGCAACGAGCAATTCAAGCACCGATACCTGCTCGCAAGCCCCGGAGATGACACGGAGTTGGCATCTTCTCGCGTTGAAGCCGCATCCTGACGGGCGCGGTTCGGATCGGGTGGCCCATGTCCTATTGGACATGGGGGAGCCGATGATCTCGCGGCCACTAGAATTCGAATGCCACCCGGCAGGATTGCCACGGCGCGGTGGCTTGGGTCGTTGGCGGAAGCATGTGTCCTTGGTGCAGGATCATCGGCTCCCCCACCTCCAAGAAGGAGGCGGGGCACCCGCGCGATTGGTTCGAAGACGAGTTCTATGCGCGGTTCCCCATCGAGTGTATTCCGCGGTAGCGCCTTAGACTGTCCAGCATACCATTAGCTCGTTGCGCCGACCGGAGATGTTATGACGCGGCAAGAGATCAGGTGTTGCGAGGGTCGCACATGGGCATTGGGAGCCCTGATCGTTGCACCGACGATTGTGTTGGGGGCCGTTGTGTCCTGTCGCCCCGTTCTGTTCGCCGACACGTTTGTTTCGATCGTACTCAGCGGGACGGTTCTCGATGCAGAGACGCTGGCCGGGTTGTCGGATGTCGTCGTCGCGGCGCGCTCGTCGACCGGCGGCGACGAAACCGACGCAACAAGGTTTGCGCAAGGGATTGGACCGTTTCCAGCGGAGGACGCATCGTTTGAACTGATGTTCAGCAGACTGCCGGGGGTCTTCTCTCGAATTGCCGGGACTATTGCTAGGACAGAGGACGCCTCCATTGATCGGGTTCCCTCCTCCGGACCAAGTGGAGGTCATTGTCTTGCGTGGGGCGTGCGAGGAACGGTTTATGATCGATATCAACGAGGACACGGTGGTCGATATCGAGTTTCCCGACGACGTCATCGAGCTGAAAGAGCCGATTCTCGTGCCGCCGTGCGGGACGGGGTGACGGCTATTGCGAGTAGAGTTGACTCCCGGTGGCGTTGAACTCCTTGGCCTTGGCGGCCATGCCCTGCGCGATGGCGGCGGTTTCGTCCATGCCGTGCTCGGCCGCGTAGTCGCGGACCTCTTGCGTGATTTTCATCGAGCAGAAGTTCGGTCCGCACATGGAACAGAAATGCGCCGTCTTGGCGCTTTCCTGCGGCAAGGTTTCATCGTGAAACGCCCGCGCCCTTTCGGGATCCAGCGACAGGTTGAACTGGTCCTCCCAGCGAAACTCGAATCGGGCTTTGGAAAGCGCATCGTCGCGAACCTGAGCGCCCGGGTGGCCTTTGGCGAGATCGGCCGCGTGGGCCGCGATTTTGTAGGTGATCACGCCTTCGCGCACGTCGTTGCGATCGGGCAGCCCCAGATGCTCTTTGGGGGTGACGTAGCAGAGCAGCGCTGTTCCGTACCAGCCGATCATGGCGGCGCCGATGCCGCTGGTGATGTGGTCGTAGCCGGGGGCGATGTCGGTGGTCAGCGGGCCGAGCGTATAAAACGGAGCCTCGCCGCACGACTTGAGTTGCCGGTCCATGTTTTCCTTGACCATCTGCATGGGGATGTGCCCTGGGCCTTCAATCATCACTTGGACGTCGTGTTTCCAGGCCGTTTGGGTTAGCTCGCCGAGCGTGTCCAATTCGGCGAATTGTGCCGAATCGTTGGCATCGGCGATGCACCCGGGGCGCAGGCCGTCGCCCAGAGAAAACGAGATGTCGTAGGCCTTCATGATTTCGCAGGTTTCCTCGAAGTGGGTGTAGAGGAAGTTCTCCTGATGGTGGGCCAGGCACCATTTGGCAAGGATCGACCCGCCGCGGGAAACGATGCCCGTGACGCGCTTGGCGGTCAGCGGCACGTAGCGCAGCAGCACGCCGGCGTGGATCGTGAAATAATCGACGCCCTGTTCGGCCTGTTCGATCAGGGTATCGCGGAAGATGGCCCAGGTGAGTTCCTCGGCCTGGCCGTCGACCTTTTCGAGTGCCTGATAAATCGGCACGGTGCCGATGGGAACCGGCGCGTTGCGGATGATCCACTCGCGCGTTTCGTGGATATCCTTGCCGGTGGAGAGGTCCATGACGGTGTCGGTGCCCCAACGCGTGGCCCAGACCATCTTGTCGACCTCCTCCTCGATCGACGAGGTGACGGCCGAGTTGCCGATGTTGGCGTTGATCTTCACGAGGAAGTTACGCCCGATAATCATAGGCTCCAGCTCACTGTGATTGATGTTCGCCGGGATGATCGCCCGTCCTCGCGCTATCTCATCGCGCACGAATTCCGGCGTGATGGTTTTCGGGATGCTCGCCCCGAAGCGTTCACCCGGATGTTGATCGTGCGCCAAAGCCGCCCACTGCGCTTGCCGCTGGTTTTCTCGAATGGCCACGAATTCCATTTCCGGCGTGATGATGCCCTGCCGGGCGTAGTGCATCTGCGTGACGTTGACCCCGGGCTTGGCGCGAAGCGGCTTGCGCTTGGCATGCGCCGGGAAGCATTCGGTGGGCGATGACTCCTCGCGCAGGTAGCCGTTGTCCTCCGGCTGGACGCGTCGCCCTTCATAGGATTCCACGTCGCCGCGCGCTTGAATCCACGGCAGGCGGATTGGCGCGAGCCCGCGCCGTACGTCGGTCTTGATCGCCGGATCGCTGTAGGCGCCGGCCGTGTCGTAAACCGTAACTGGCGGATTCTCACGCGATTGGGTTCCCATGATCGTCGGTGAAAGCGTGATTTCCTGCATGGGAACACGCACCGACGGATGCAAGATGCCGGGCACGTAGACCTTCCGCGGTCCAATGGGGGACGACGTGGGCTCGGCGTCGATCGAGCTTGTAGTGGCACGCGTGCGCTGGCTGCCGGCTGCTGCAACCGGAAGGGCTTGCGTGGAAGAGCTTTCTGAAATTGTCATGGCGGCGCTCCTTGAAGAGTTCCTTTGTCGGTCGGTACTTGGGCGCCACAATCCTCGAATGGTTTGCCGGGCACCCAATTGAGGAGATGCGTCGCTTCCCTACACGCAATGTGGCCAAGACCATGCCGCCTGGTGGGCGGGGCCGTGGCCGTGGCTGTGGGCAGGTTCCAAGGTTGTGATCTCAGCCCGAACTTATCGGACACACCTAGCGACCTCGCGCCTGTTCTAGCCCTTGGAACGGGAGCCGTCAACCGACACGAATGGTGCGGCCTTAGCGGACCGCGGGGCGCTGCGGGACACCACACCCGCGGCCCTGGTGAGGGGGCCGTTTGCCGAGGGATCCAAGCGTGACCGGAGGTGGGATGGCCCGCGTTGATTGGTCCGGCGCGCTTGAAAGAATCAATGGTTTGCCGGGAATCCGTCGATTGTACTAGCGGAATGTGGGTTCGTGCCGGTCGTGTCGGGCATGATGCAAGTCCGCGAGTAAGGGACGTCAACCGCACTGCGGTCCGGTTCGCTATTGAGAGTTCAAAAACGAGGTGGCTCCCATGAACAAAGCCGTACTGGAAGCGATTAAGAAATCAGCGGCCGTTCCCTCCATGCCGCAGGTGGTGGCGCGATTTCTTGAAATCATGCAGGATCCCAACTTTTCCTACTCGGATTTGGTCAAGGTGCTATCCGTCGATCCGGGGACGGTTGGTGAGATTCTCCGGCTGGCCAATTCGGCGTTGTTCGGTGTGCGCAACAAAATAGTATCGCTCCGGCAGGCGCTGACGCTGTTGGGCCCCAAGCGCACCCGCTCGCTGATCCTGGGACGCTATCTGGTGGATACCATTTCCAATCAGCGATGTGCCGGTGTGGATATGAGCTATTTTTGGCGGCGTTCTCTGGCGGGTTCGGTGCTCGCGTCGCGATTCGCGGAGCGCGTTCTCCCGCGCCACCGCGATGAAGCGTTTATCGCGGCGCTGCTGGCGGATATCGGCATCCCCATTCTTGCCGAAGCGCTGCCGACCGATTATCAAGACCTCGCGGCAGAGCATTGTCCGCATGGCAACGTCGTGACACCTGAGCAGGAAAGCGGAACCGTCGGGGCTACTCATGGTGAAGTATCGGGCATTGTCTTGGCGCATTGGGGCCTGCCCGAGAGCATTTGCAAGGCGGTTGTGCTTCACCACGCCGCCAACCCGGGGGAGGGCGACATCGCGGCGGTGGCCCGGCTTCTCCACGCGTCGGATCAAATCGCCAAACTGCTCTGCGAGGTGTGCAAGAACTCGGAAATCGTCGCGGTTTGCACGCAAGCCACCCAGTTCGCGGGCATCGAGCTTTCCATGCTGGCGGATCTATTGCCGACGATCGAGCGCGACATCGAGGAGCTGGCCGGTGTGCTGAACATCGACGTCATTCCCAGCAATGTCTACGCGCTGATTGCCGACGCGGCGCAGGCGGCGCTCGCCGAGCAGTCTGCCCCGTAACGGCCGGCCCCTGTACTGGGATCAGCGCCACGCTTCTCACTCCTCGCAACGGACGCGGGGAGTTTTTTTTGCGCCGAGTCACCGGGCGGTCGGACGCCGGCGTTTCGGGGTCGGCCGGCCCGGCCAGCCGATTTTCCGGCTGCTCGGTCCAAAAAAAAAAATGCAGCGGCCTTGATGCGCAAATCCTCGCCCGTCCGGTAAGAGCGCGCCTTCGGCGGGGCGTGGCGGGGTGGACGCACGTTATCGGAAATCCGGTTTTGCAGGGCTAAAACAGGTCCGCATCTGGGGTCCGATTGTACTAAAGGACAATTATCGGCGCGACGATGGTTTGCTTTGTCAAGGGACCGGAAACCCGGTTCGCTTGGCGCGGATGTGCAGGTGGAGACCGCCTGACGCGTAGTCAACTCGCCGAGCCGCGATGGAGACGGGAAGAAGCGAAGCAGAAGCCCATCACGGAGTTTACGGGAACCGTGGCGGATCGATGGTTCGATGTTTATACGCTCGACAGTCGCCGGCGAATTCAGCATCACGGCGGGCGAGTACCTGGAAGCCACCCGGCGCACAAGGGCAGCCATGCCGGGGTTAGTAGGCTTCAACAGTGCGATTAGGAGGCACGGCCAGAAATGAGTCGGATTAATACGAACGTTCAGTCACTCGTCGCCCGACGCGCTTTGTCCGTCAACAATGCGTCGCTGAATGAAGCACTGGTACGCCTGAGTACGGGCTTGCGGATCAATTCCGGCCGGGATGATCCCGCCGGACTGATTGCGTCCGAGACGCTGCGTGCCAGCATTCGTGCCATCGACACCTCCATCGACAACGCCAACCGGGCCGACACGATTGTGGCGGTTGCGGAAGGCGGTTTGCAGGAAATCAGCTCCCTGCTGTTGGAACTGGAAAGCCTGGTCGATGCCACCGCGAACGAGGCCGGGTTGACGGCGGCCGAAATCAAAGCCAACCAATCGCAGATCGACAACATCCTTATCTCCATCAACCGGCTCGCTGAAGCGACCGCCTTTGGGGATAAGAAACTGCTCAACGGAAACCTCAACTTCACAACCTCCGGCGTCACGGCGTCCCAGGTGGATCGGGTACAGATCAACTCAGCCAAGATTCCCAACGGGGCGTCTCGGCAGGTCAATGTTACGGTTCAGACCAAATCGGAGGTCGCGCTGTTGAGTGCGGTGGGCGCGGGAACCGATTCCAGCGGCACGCTTAACGGCACCCTGAACGGGGCGACCACCTTCCAGGTCCGCGGCGTTCACGGTAGCGACATTCTCAGTTTTGCCTCCGGTGCGACGACCGCCCAGATCGCCACCGCCATCAACGCATCCAAGGCGCTCACGGGTGTTTCAGCCACCGCGTCGGCGGGCACGGGCGGCGGGGCTGCCTTTCTCAACCTCCAGAGCACGGACTACGGCGCTGATGCCTTTGTGTCCCTGTCGGTCATCAACAACCTGAGCGGATTCAGTTCCATCGACGATCCGGGTCTGACCAGCGGGGCGCTGGCGACGGAGACCAAGACGACAGGCGTTGAGGGCACGATCGTCGTCAACGGATCCAGCGGCATAGTCAAAGGCAAGGAGGTCTCCGTACGATCCGGCGCGCTCTCGCTTGACATGACGTTGAATACCACCGTCATCGGTGTCACCAACGCAACCACGAGTTTTGATATCACCGGCGGCGGCGCCAGATTCTCGATTTCACCCACGGTGGGCCTCGCGGGGCTGGAAGCAATTGGTATCGGAGAAGTGTCGACCGCCAAACTGGGCGATTCCGGTAATGGGTTTCTTGCGTCCCTTGAATCGGGGAAGACCAATGACCTGACGAGCAAGAACTTCACAGTGGCCCAGCGTGTCGTTCGTTCCGCCATCGACCAGGTGGCAAGCTTACGCGGTCGCCTTGGCGGGTTTCAAAAGAACACCTTGCGCACGACCATCAACTCGCTGAAGGTGTCGCTGGAAAATGTCAGCGCGGCCGAGTCGGCCATCAGAGACGCGGATTTCGCGGAAGAGACGTCCAGCCTGACCCGGGCGCAGATTCTAGTCAATTCCTCCACATCAACGCTCCAATTGGCGAACGCGCAACCCCAGAACGTACTGGCGTTGCTTGGCTAGGTCGCGTAGCGGGCTTTTGGCGAAGGTTCTCAGAAAGGGCTTGGACTCTGGTTCCCGGGGTCCGCGCCCTTTTTTTTCGCCATGGCAACCCTCTTGCGGCCCGCGAAGAGCGGTTTTGGCCCAAATCAGCGGCACGTCCGCTAAAGATGCCCAATTGGCTTTCCGACAAGCGGATAGTGGCGCATGGCCACAGGTCCGACGGCACGAGAGCAGCACGCCTCGGATCGCGGTTCGGCGTTGAAGGCCACGGTAGAGTTGCACAGGGTGGTGCAGCTTGTGTCTGGGGCGGCTTGACTCAGTTATGCCCCAAAACTCGTCAAGGACGACGACATGACACGAATCAATAGTAACGTAGAAGCGCTTCGCGCAATCCATCAACTCCGGTCGAACCAGCTTGACCTCAATGTGCGCCTCGAGCGACTGGCCACGGGGTTGCGCATCAACCGCGGTGCCGATGACCCGGCGGGTCTAATCGCATCGGAGGGTCTGCGCTCGGAAATCCGGAGCATCGAGCAGGCGATCAACAACTCGACCCGTGCGATCAACGTGGTTTCGACGGCCGAGGGGGCGTTGACCGAGGTGTCGTCGTTGTTGGTCCAGCTTCAGGACTTGGTCGTGCAGACCGCCAACGAAGGCGCGCTGACGGACAATGAAGTCGCGGCCAATCAACTCGAAATCGATTCGATACTCAAGAGCATCGATCGAATCTCGAATACGACGACATTCGCCGGGCGAAAGCTGATCGATGGAAGTCGGGCTTACACGACCTCCTCCGTGGTCACCAATGCGGTCGCTTCGCTGAATGTTTTCGCCGCCACATTGCCCCAAACGGGGCCACGTACGGTAACGGTGCAAGTGACCGCATCGTCGGAGACCGGGCGGATACAGTTCGTGGGCGTCGGACAAACCACGACCAACCAATCGTTTACATCCGCTTCGACGATCGAGCTTCGAGGGAATCTCGGCAGCACCGTCCTCAGCTTCGCTTCGGGCACTACGCTCGCGGAGATCCGCACCGCCGTCAACGGCATTTCGCACGTGACGGGGGTTTCGGCCATCATCTCCGCCGCCGCCACCGGAGGCGTTCAAAGCGCGCTGGTGCTCAACAGCGTGGAATACGGTTCGGATCAATTCGTTTCGGTGCGGGCCATCAATGGCAACTTTATCGAACTCGGCAACGCCGGTTCCGAGATTCGTGATGCCGGGGCCGATGTCGGCGTTGTCGTCAATGGGCAGGTGGCCGCGTCCAAGGGGTTGCGCGCGGACGTCCGGACGGAGTCTTTGGACACGCGCCTGCATCTGACCTCTACGTTCGCGCAGTCGCTTTCGTCGACGACGTTCGAGATCACCGGTGGTGGATCGCTGTTCCAGCTATCCCCCAAGGTTACCCCCAACGGGCAGGAAAACATTGGATTCGAACGGGTGGCATCCACGGCGTTGGGCAATGCGGTTACCGGATACCTCTTTTCTCTACGCTCCGGTCAGGCCAACGACCTGAAAAGCAAGAACTTCCTGGGCGCCCAAGGCATCATCACGGAGGCGGTCAGCCAGGTCGCCTTCGCCCGTGGGCGCTTGGGCAATTTCCAGAAAAACAAGCTCGAAACCAACATTGCCTCCCAAAGCGTGGCGTTGGAGAACGTGATTTCATCGGAATCGGCCATTCGAGATGCCGACATCGCCGAAGAAGTCTCCGCCCTGACGCGGGCCCAAATCCTGGTCCAAAGCACGATGGCGACCTTGCAGATCGCCGCCAATGCCCCCAGTTCGGTACTCTCACTGCTGGGATAAGCGGTTCGGCCCCAAGCTCCCCATAGAACGGTTCCCCTTTTCGGAACGACCTCATATTCGGCCTGCCCTGATCGTGACGCGCTTCGGCTGAACGGTTGACACGCTGCGGCATGTGGTCCGGCGCCCTTCCCTGTGTTGCAGGCGTGATTCGGCCTGGCAGGCCCTCAATGTCCGAGCCGAGGGCGGCTGGGCTGCGTTGTGGCAGAGCGGCTGCGCTTGAGCATTGGGTTGGTGCGGGCCGATAAACAGAGACGGCCCGGCACATGCGGTTCCCGCGCGCCCGTGTTGTGCGCCTTGGATGGATCTGGTTCGCGCGGACAAGAAGGCAGACGGCAGCATGAGTGGCATCTCCACAGGCGTAGGCCTCGTGTCCGGAATCGACACGGCCTCGTTGGTCAATCAGCTCATTGCGATCGACTCGCGCCCCGTCCAATTCCTGCAAGACCGGGTTTCGCAAATCGGTGCCCAGCGAACGGCGTTTCTTACGCTCTCGGCCCAGTTGCTGGCAATCCGCAACTCGGTCACCAATCTGCACAAGCAATCATTTTTCCGGAGATTCACCTCCGAAAGCACAAACGATTCCGTCCTGACGGCCCGAGCGGATGACACGGCCGTGCCCGGTGCGTTTACTTTCACCGTTCGGTCCCTGGTTTCGAACCACTCGCTGATCAGTCGCGGATTCGCCGACGCGAACACGACGCCCATCGGTCTGGGCTCGATTTCCGTGGAAGTGGGCCACGGTGCGGTCAACACCGCGACCGATCTGGATACGCTCAACGGTGGGCTTGGGGTCCGCCGGGGCGTGATTACCATCACCGATCGGGCGGGCGACAGCGCTGATGTCGACCTTCGAGATGCGGTCACCGTCGAAGATGTGCTCAGCGCCATCAACAGCGAGACTGCGATTGCCGTGCATGCCCGTGTGACCGGGGTGGCGTCCAACGGGGCCACCGGTGATCGGATGGTGATCGAAGACACTAGCGGTGCGGCGGCGACCGGTGCGCTGTCTATCGCGGACCACGGCGCCGGACACATGGCCGAGGATCTGGGGATCGCCGGTTCGGGGTCGTTGTCGAATCCGGCTCGGATCGATGGGACCGACCTCGTGCGGCTCAGCGATGCCACGAATCTGTCGCTGCTGAACGACGGCAACGGGATCGGACGATTGTTTGACGGCAATGATCTGGTTTTTGAGAGCAACAGCGGGGCGTTTGATTTCAATGTGTCGCTGTCGCACGTGTTGGCCAGCAGGCTCGACACACGGCTCGAACAGCTCAACAGCGGCAATGGCGTGCGCCTGGGCCGGTTTCGCGTGACCGATCGGGTGGGCAACTCCGCGGTCGTGGATCTCGCCGATCCCACCCGGCCGGCCGTCACGAACGTAGCGGACGTCATCGCGCGGATCAATGAAGACCTCACGGCCGGCGGTGTCAACGTCTCCGCCACCGTGATCAACTCCGCGTTTCAGCTCAGCGACAACAACCAAGTCAGCGACGAGGTCGCCACCGACCTCATCGTCAAGGATCTTGCGGATGCATCCGGATCACAGGGATTTGCCGCGGCCGACCTGGGCATCGCCGGCAGTTTCGATACGGGATTGCTTTCAGGCCGCGAGCTGTATCGGGTGGAAAGCGTCGGCGATCTCATCAATGCGATCAATCTGGCACCGGAGAATCTGGGGTACGTGCATGCCGCTATCTCGGCCGATGGGAACGGGATCGTGATCGAGGCAGGGAGCGAGGGATACACGATTCGCGCGGGTCAGGCCTCCACGACGGCCGGCGATCTCGGCTTCGCCGACGCGGTGTTGGATCCATTCGGTCAGGTGACCTCGCATCCGCTGATCGCCGGGATGAACACGGTGTTGCTCGATACGCTGCGCGGCGGGTCGGGCGTCACGCTCGGTGAGATCAGCCTGACCGATCGAGCCGGCAACACGTCGGGGCCGATTGATTTCAGCGCGGCGCGGACGTTGCTGGACGTCGTGGACATCCTCAACGCGAACGCGCCGAGTGATCCGGCTGATCCGACCGTCAAGACGATTACTGCGTCGATCAATGCCGCAGGGACCGGCCTCGTGTTGCGCGATAACTCGGGCGGTACGGGCGGGTTACGTGTTCAAGACATCAGCGGCACGCTTGCGGCCGATCTGGGGATCGCCGTAGATGCGCACGACGGGGATGTGGTTGATGGCGGCAACCTTCAGCGGCAGTACATTTCGCGCCAGACGTTGCTGGCCGACCTGGGCGGCGGCCGGGGCGTCGCGTTGGGGCAGTTCCGCATTACCGATTCGACCGGCGCCGTGTATGTGGTGGACCCGGCGGCCAACGTGGATACCGTCGGCGGCATGATCGATGTGATCAACACCGCCACACCCGACTCGTTGGTCGCGCGGATCAACGACCATGGAGACGGTGTGGTGATCGTGGACAGTTCGGGCGGAACCCTGGACATGGAGATTGCCGACGTGGACGGCGGTACTACGGCGGCGGATTTGCGGTTGGCCGGCACGGCTCGCGACGGGCAAAACTTCATCGACGGGTCGTTTGAGACGCGGATCGAGATCAGTGCCGGCGATACCTTGATCAACCTGATTGATCGACTGAACGCGGCCGGTGGGGATTTCTCCGCCTCTCTGGTGAATGATGGCGGGGCGGCAAACCCCTTCAGCCTCACGCTCGCGTCCAATGTTTCCGGTCGCCGTGGGCAGTTGGTCATCGATTCATCGGGGGTCGATTTCGGCTTCAGCACGCTCTCGCAGGCCAGCGACGCCGTCATCGCCATCGGAGGCGACGGCAGCGCGGCGCCTTTGCTTGTGACCGGATCGACAAACTCGCTTGAAGACGTACTTCAAGGAGTAACGCTGGACTTGCAGTCCGTGGGTTCGGATCCGGTGACGATCAACGTTGCCCAGGACATCGACGGCATTGTCGAAAGCCTTCAGTCGTTTGTGTCGGCGTACAACGACGTACAGTCGTCCATCGACGATTTGACCGCAGTGGATACGGAGACCTTTGACCGATCCGTCTTGCAGGGAGACCGGACGGTCGATCAAATCCGCACCCGCCTGCAGCGCACGATTTCGAGGCCCGTGGCGGGGGCTTCGTCCACGATTTCGCGGCTGTTTCAGGTGGGGATCACGCTCGGGGCGAACAACCGGTTGGAGTTCGACGAGCAGCGGTTTCGCGACGCCTACGAAGCGTCGCCACGGCAGATGGAAGCCTTCTTCACTCAGGACGGGACGGGTTTTGGGGCGGTGATTCAGGATACGCTCGACGGGCTGACGGACGAACTGGATGGGCTGATCGCCCGAAAGGACAATCTCCTGCAGGACCAGGAACAACTCCTTAATGACCGGATCGACGAGTTGAACATCCTTCTGGCCGCCAAGCGAACGCGGTTGGAGGCCCAATTCGTCGCGATGGAGCGAGCCCTGGCCGATCTGCAGGCCCAACAATCGTCGCTGAATCAGTTGGCCGCCATAACCGGCGGGGCATCTGGATAGATCGGGCCCAATTCGCCGGACCATCCCGGTTTTCGGTTGAATGACATCCGATTTGAGCCGATAGAATCGGCGCTATGGCAGACGTTTCGAGCCATTCCTACCTCCGCGATGCGGTCATGACCGCATCGCCGGAGCAACTGCACCTGATGCTCTACGACGGGTGCATCCGGTACGCGGCGCAGGCGCGCGAGGCTCTGGAGCGCAAGGATTTTGAGACCTCCTTCGACCGGCTGACCCGCGCTCGGAATATCATTTCCGAAATGCAGGCGGGCTTGAGGCATGAAGTCAATCCCGAGCTATGCGAGCGGGTCGCCGCGATCTACGGGTTCTTGTACCACAAGCTGCTCGATGCCAACGTGAATCGAAGCGTCTCGGATATTGATGATGCGATGCGCGTGCTCAAGGTCGAACGCGAGACATGGCGGATTCTGGTCGACAAGGTCAATCGCGCGCAATCCGATGACGGCGGACCGGCACCCCATGCGGATGGTGCGCCCGGCATAAGTTTCTCGGTGGAAGGTTAGGGGTCGGTCAAGCCAAGCGGGCGGGGAACCGGGCGCTCGGACGGCGCCTTCGCAGCTTCGACCTTCGACCTTTGACCTTTGACTTTTGACTTTCGACCTGGAACCCGCTCCGTCTACCATCTTGTGTGCGCCCTCACCGTTGCGTATAGTTGCCACCATGATTGAATCGTCACGCACGACGGAGGTGTTCCGGGTACTGTGGGTGACCGCCGTGGGGATCATTCCTGCCGGTAGGGGCCGACGTTTGGCCTTCATGTGGTTGCTGCTGGCACCGGTAGTGGCATGGGGCCAGGATCCAGCAGGAGATGAGACCGGTGCTTCCGCGCCGGACGCGAAACCCTCGGAGCCGGTGGCCGAGCAGGTGGTGATGACGCCCGCGATGGCGGTCCGCGATGCCCAGAACGCGCTGGATCGAGCTGAGGCGGACGTAACGGATCGGCCGATTTCCGAGTTGCTGGCGATTGCCGCAAATCGGGTTGATTTTCTTAAGAGGAACGATCCGATCAATCCCACGCTGCCCTTGCTTTCCGGGCGTTTGCTGGCCGCGGCCGGGCGGCATCGAGAGGCCGTCGCCGAGTTGCAGAAGTACGTGGCGTCGCGCGCGGGGCGCAACCATTGGCGGGCCTACCAGCGGTTGGGCGATCTGCTCGTGGACGATTATCCGCGCCTAGCCAAAGGGAATTACGACAAAGCCGATGCCCTCAAGCCCGGTGTGATCGAGGTGCGCTACGGGCTTGCCCGGTGCGCCGCGGCCTTCGGCAAGACGCGCGACGCCATTCGGCTCGGGCGCCAAGTCGTCGAGCAGGACGGCTACAAGAGTGCCGGTTATCTGGCATTTTTTGCCCAGGCTCTTTTTGCCGGCGAGCAATGGATGGAGGCCGAGCAGATTGCGGCCCAGGCCGTGGACAAAATGACGCAAATGGTTCGAGACCATCCCGGCGCGATGGAGCCGCTGATTGCGCTGGATGCGGTGTATTCGTTGCTCGTGCAAACCGTTCGGACGCGCATGGCCGTTTCCGAGCCGTCCGGCGAGGACTACATCCGATTGGCGCATTACGTGCGCGATCAAATCGAAAACAAAGCCCACATCAGCATGTTCGAAGTACTGCGCGTATTGGAGGGCGGCGCGGCACGGTTTGCGGACGAGCCTTCTCTGCCGCTTCTGTTGGAATACGCGGTCATGCTCGATCAAGTGGGACGCCGTGAGATGGCCGAGGCGGTGTTTCAGCGCGTCGTCGAGCTGGACTCGGAAAACGCCGAGGCCCGCGCCTGGCTGGCCCAGTACGCAGGCAGCGAACCCACCGTCGAAGAGGAAGCCCCTCGTCCGTAATTCGGTGGGGCCGTGCTGAGGCGCCGCCGGGTCGTTCCCTACGCCCGCGCAGGCTCGTACCCGCCACTCGGGCGACATGCCGACTCAATCCGCCGCGCGTTCGAAGATCCATCGCGCGCCGTCCCGGCGCAGGCGAAATACGCCCGTCAGGTTCTTGCCCGACAGCTCGAAGCGGACTTCGGTTGCCCCGCTCTCCAGGATCGTGAGTTCGCCTCGATCGACCCTCGTTACGTGCCCGCGGTGGCCGCTGATCGGCCCCTCATACTCCAGGTAGGCCTTGCGGTGGTCAGCGATTTTTTCCGCCTCAATGGGGAGGGCTTCGTTGCTGACCGGCTTGGACTTCAATTGCCAGGTGAGCAACGCGTCGCCCGATTCGAGCATCAAATCCCAATGCTCGCCAGATGGCGCCTGGTGGTGTAAAATGACGTATCGTGAGTGCATGGGTGGCTTTCCGAAAGGACTTGGCCGCAAAAGGTTCCGCAGGGCTGCCCGGTTCCTGCGAATCCTCCGGAGACGGTTCCGGGTCACACCGCCGGTACGTGGCCTCTTGGGTGTAGCGTAGCGTTTTTAGGGTGGAAAACCATGATTTTAAGAACCATCGGGTATCCCTGGAAGTGGGTCGTCATGGCCTCGGCGTGCTGGACGGTCGTGATGGTGTCCGGGTGTGGTCCGAGCTACGCGCGGCTCCGCTCGGAAGGGCTGAGCATGATGGTCGAGCAGCGCTACGGTCCGGCTCGATACCTGCTTCTCGATGCGGACAAGGTTAAGCGAAACCAAGTGGAAAACCTGCACGATCTTGGGTTCTGCAGCGTCATGCAGGCGAAGAAGTACTTCGAGAATCAGAATCGCGTGGCCGCCCTGCGGGAGTTGGACCGGGCGATTGAGTACTACGATCGGGCGATCGAAGCGCACCCCGGCTACCAGCCGGCGTTGGTGGGCAAGAACATCGCTCTGGAATTGAAAGGCGAGCCGGAAATCGCCTTGGAACACGCGGAATGGGCGGTTCGCGTGGTCGGCCCATCGGCCAGGCAATACCTGTTTCTCGCGGCTGAACTCGATCAGCGGGGCGACGACGACGCGGCATTTCTGCGTTTTCGCCAAGCCATCGCCATGGAGCCCAAGAGCCAGCCGGCGCATGTGGCGTTTGCCAGATTCCTGCTCAGCCACGGCAACGAATCGGCGGCCGTCGGGCATCTGAAATATGCCTACCGGCTCGACCCCAGCAATGAGTGGGTCAAGGACCAACTGGCGTCTCGAGGGCAACTGCCGCCACCCCCAAGTGAGCCGGAGCCTGGTCCGTAGGCACGCATCAGGCGGTGCGGTGCCACTATATCGGACCCGCGGTTGGGCGATGGGCGTGGCGAACCGCGTTGGCAGCCTCCTGGTGGGGGCGTCATGGAGGGGGTCGCCAGGCGGTTGATACGCTTGCGCCAGGTCGTCGCGTCCCGTTTGGTGCTCCGTGTCCTCTTGCTTGAAGCTCAGGCGGGTGTATACTTTGGGGCTCGGTTTGTGGTGAGCGAAAGCAGGCAGATTGATCATGAAAAAAGACATCCACCCCAAGTACATGGATTGCACGGTCCGTTGCGGTTGCGGCGCCAGCTGGGAAACCCGCAGCACCGTTAAGGAAATGAAAATCGAGGTGTGCTCCCAGTGCCACCCGTTCTATACGGGCGGTTCCGATCGCAGTGTGGATATCCTCGGACGGATCGATCGGTTCACGAAGAAGTTCGGCGGTGACTACTTCAAAAAAACCGAAAAGCGAGACCGCAGCAAGCGGCGTTAGCTTAGAGTGCGTCCTAAAAGCCCCTCCCTCACGTCGGGGTTCGGAAAAACCGTGGCTTGCGTCGGTTTTGAGACGCACTCTTAGCACAGGCGAATTCCAGAACCACGCGCGGTGCCCGAAGGGGTAAGAGCCGCGCGTGGTTTTTTTCTTGACGGTATGTCCTGTTCGTGTCGTGTCCCGTGTATGCCCAAGGTGCGGCACTGGATCGGCGGGGTGAACGCCACGAGCGGTCCCGTCCGGCTCCATGTGAGATCATCGGTTATGTCCAAGCAGGTCAACGAGCGGCTGATTGCAAAGCTACAGGGGCTTGCCGAACGCGCGGATACCCTCAATGAGCAGCTCTTGGATCCTGAAATCGCCGGGGACGCCGCGAAGCGCCAGCCGATCGACAGGGAGCTGGGCCGTTTGCGACGGTTGGTGGTGCCGTTTCGCCATTATCAATCTCTGCTCGCGCAGTGCGAAGAAGCGCGCGCGATTGCTACGGATGGCGAACAGGATGCAGAGATGCGCGCCTTGGCGCAATCGGAAGTGGCATCGCTTTGCGATCAAGCCGATGACGTGCTCGAGCAACTCAAAGGCGCCATCGTGACCGACGATGACGCCGCGATCAACTCCGTCATCCTCGAAATTCGCGCGGGCACCGGCGGTGACGAAGCGGCTCTGTTTGTTCGCGATTTGTACGAGATGTACCGGCGCTTCGCCGAATCGCGAGAGCTTAAGGTCGAGGTTTTGGACTCCAGCGGCGCCGACCGAGGTGGCATGAAAGAGGTCATCCTCAACATCAAGGGGCCCAATGTCTTTCGGCTGCTCGGGTACGAGGGAGGCGGTCACCGTGTGCAACGTGTTCCGGAGACCGAGACGCAGGGGCGCGTGCACACCTCCGCAGCCACCGTGGCCGTCCTTCCCGAGCCGGAGGAAGTCAACATCCAAATCAACTGGGACACGGACGTTGAAGAGTTCGTATCCCGTGCCGGTGGACCCGGTGGGCAAAACGTCAACAAGGTCTCCTCCGCAATTCGCCTCGTGCATAAGGAGACGGGGATCACCGTCTCCATGCGCGACGAGAAAAGTCAGCACAAGAACCGCGCCAAGGGTCGGCGGATCATGCGGACTCGGCTGTTTGACCATTTCCAAAGGGCCTCCAACGCCGAGCGTGATACCGCGCGAAAGACCATGATCGGGAGCGGCGACCGGTCACAGCGGATTCGCACCTACAACTTCCCGCAGAACCGGCTGACGGATCATCGCATCAACCTGACGCTGTACAGCCTTGAAAAAGTCATGCAGGGTGAAATGGACGAGCTGGTCGAAGCGCTTCAGGCCTACGACAAAGAGAAGCGGCTCGAGGCACTTTGAGCCGTGTTTGCCCCACCGGCGAAACCCTGGCGGCCTGTCGCCACGGGGGGGCCGGCGCCCTGCGGTTCTCTTGGAGGCACCTACGACGCCGGGGGGTTCCCGCCCAGCCGATGGCGGATGGGCTACGTCGACGTGGCCTACAGGGCGATCTGGAGGATCAAGAGAATGGCCGCCGCCGCGCCGCTCCCCAACAGGCATCCGTATAGGAATCGCTTCATCGAGAAAGAATCGCTCTTCCTGCGCTGTGAAAACTCGAACATTTCGAAGTGGGCCGAGCGATGGGGCCGGCCGGCCTCCTTGGCGGTTTTGGGGGCGGGACGTCGGGGCGGCGGCGCGACGTCCGTGTACAGCAGGCTTTCGGAGTCGTTTTCCGCGACCCAGCCCGTCGGGCGGTCAGAGGGGTCTCCCAGCGGTAGTTCCAGTTGGGTGTTGTCGTCCGTCGGTCCGCTGGTCATGGTGGAGGCTACAGTCGGTAGAAACTCGCTGCGACCCCGAATCGGGATGTGCCGCAACGATTGGTCTTCAAAATCGCCGCTTAAGTATTCATCGATCAACTGCTGGGACTGAAGCCGGTCCGCTCGCCGCCGTTTATGCGCCTTTCGCGATCGGCCGGTTAGCCCGCCCATTCTTCGGTCTTCCATGGTCGGTCCTCCGCATCTTCTCTCTTTCCGGTGCCGGCTCAATAGGTGATCCACGGCCTTGCTGCATCGGCTTTCATCGACAAATGGGGGGCAAGAAGCCCAAGCTTTTCTTGCGGCGTGTTAAGGTGCATGGTTGGCAGCGTATGGGTGGTTTGGGCAATTCCGATGGAATGCGCAATCACGGAAGTCTTGCCGTCATGGGTTGCGGCCGCACGGGCTGCGTTCAGGCAGAGGGGGCCATAATATCCGCCAAGAAACCAACCGGCTGGAGCCCGCGGCTGAGGGGCGTTGGCACCTGGCGTTCGGAAATGTCGGCGAATCAAAGGATGCTTGGCGCCGGATCGCCGGGTGCCGGAGGCTGCTAAGAAACTGCCTCGGCGACTTCGGGGCGACAGTCAGGCGATTGCGCCTGGCGCTGCCGGCAGCCGCCGTCCAAGTAATCTTGCACGGCAGCGGGTACGCCCTCTTCGTAGCTGGTTCCGGAGGTCCAGCCGAGTTGGTCCTTGATTTTCCGGCATTCGAAGAAGCACAGACGCCCCATCAGCCAAACCGCATACCGGGTTACGAGCGGCGGCCGCTTCGTCCGAAACAGGTGGCCGAAGCACTCCATGAGAAATGCTGCGTAGTAGGCGACCGGGTAGGGCACCGATGCGGTGATGGCCGGCTCGCCGAGCGCGTCGGCGATCATGTTGAAGTACTGGCGTTGGGTCATTACGCCATCGTGGCACACGTTGTAGGCCTCCCCGATCGCCCGATCATGATCCACTGCCAGGATGGCGGCCTCCGCCACGTTGCGGGCATGAACGACGTTAAGGCGGTTGGTTCCGTCGCCGATCAGCTTTACCTTCCGCCGGCGGATTTTGTCGATAAGCCGCGGCAGGGTCGCCCGGTCCCGCTCGCCATACAGCCAGCTTGGCCGGATCACGGTGACTTCGATGCGCTTGTGCCGGTGGGCCTCCCAGACCAGCCGCTCCGCGGCGACCTTCGCCCGGCTGTAGTAGCTCCAGCGATGCAGCCCCGCACCGAGAGGCGCCGATTCGTCCAAGACCAATCCGCGCCGGTTGGGGTGGCCGTAGGCACTGATGGAACTGATGTGGAGCAATCGCCGCACGTGGCTTCGGGCAGCCGCCTCAATGACGTTTCTGGTCCCGTCGATAGAGACTCGGACGAAATCCTTCCAAGGCCCCCAGTCGCCTACTCGGGCCGCGGCATGGTAAACCGCATCCACGCCCTCACACGCACGCTGCAAGGAATCGGCGTCCGTCAAGTCGCCGTGCAGGATTTCCGCTCCGATGCCCGACAGAAAGGCCGTGTCACTGCCTTGGCGACAGATGGCACGCACCGGCCGGCCGCGCTTGCGAAGTTGCTCGGCGATGTGGCTGCCCAGCAGGCCGGTTCCGCCGGTCACCAAGGCCAAGCCTTGGCGGGTCGGGTTGGAATCGGGCCGTCCGTGACTGGATGAATCGGTTTCCATGAGGAACGACAGGATAGACAGGATGATGGCCAGCGGTCAAGCGGCAAGCGGAATGCGCGCCCAGATCACCAGGTTCCGGATGGGTGTGACCGGAGGTTGGGGCGGGGCGCATGACACTTCATCGGGCAAATGAAGCGCCGTTGGCTCCTTTCCGACAGTCTGACAGGCTGTTACGGCTCGTCCGGATCATCTTCGTCGAACCGCGATCGGTCGGCGAGCTGTTCGCGCTGTTGTTGGATGTCGGGATCCTCGATGCGGAAGCCGTATTCCAGCATTTTCAGGAAGTACTCTTGGCCGACCTTGACGACCCGCTCCAGGTGCTTGTTGAGCTCCTCTACTTCCCGCTGCGCCGCCGCCTGCGCGCCGCCTCCGCGACCGCCACGACTGCCGCGACTGCCTCGGCTGCGTCTGGCTCCGCGAGAAGGCCGCGACCGTCGTGTCGATTTCTCCTGGATTTCTTCGGTGACCCGAGAATACTCCCGTGTGGCCACGTCGAACCCGAGCTTCCAAAGCCTCAGAAGCTCGTCCTCGGCTTCGGTGCCGATGAAGACGGCTGCGACTTGAAGGTTGGGCTCGTTTTTCTTGACGGTGTTGATCGCGGTGAAGTACTCGCCACGATTCTTGCCTTCGATGGTCTTGGTGCCGGCGTAGGCATCACGGGCCTCCCTGATGTAATTACGCGCATGACGCTGACCGGCCTCGATGAACACGTTCTTGTCGCTCAGCGGCTTGTTCTTGAATTTGAAATCCTCATATTGCTTGAGCACGTCACCGCATGCGAGGGCGTAGGCCGCTATGTTGTCATTGTTGGCTTTCTTGGCTTTGCGGAACAGCTTGGCAGCCGCCACGGAATCGCCGGCCCGCAGATTCGCCACCGCATCCAGCAGCATGATCTGCTCTTTTTGGTCCAAAGACCGTTTGCGGAATGCTTTCTTGTCAGACACCATTTTGTCGAGCCGGGCGCGGATCTTTGATGTATCGTTTGACTCTTCCAACGCATGGAGAAGCTCCCGCACCTCCGACCCAGCCGATGCGAGAATCTCGCGTAGGCTGCGCCCGCCGATCTCCTCCGCCGAGTCAAAACGAACCTCGATAGTGGCGGTGGTTACTTCATTGAGACCGAACTCGATCGGGGTTCGCGTCGCGGCGATGGTTGCCTTGAACTTGTCCTCGCTGAATTGGCCGGTCGTGCGCCGACCGTCTCGCAGCGTGACCACCTGATCGTCGTCATCGTTGGTGTCGATTCGATCGATCTGCTCGAGACCCAGGTGGACCGTGCTCTTGCCCTCGAACTCGACTTTTCCCTTGACCTCGGAGAGCACCAGGTGGGTCAGGTCTGAATCCAAAACGAGCACCTTGCCTTCGACGGGGTGCAAGTCGCGACCGGATGTCCGCAGCCCGATGACCTGCACGTCGTCGACGCTCATCGTCGTCTTGGTGCCGTCCATGGGCGTGAACTCCACCGTGGCGTCAACCTCCTCCGCGGAAATGCGATTGCCGCCCTCGAGAAACAGGTGTGACCCCTCGTCGTTGTTCATGATGTACGCGACCGCCGTGGTGGGCACTTCAAGTTGTCCCAAGGGCGAGTCCCATGTGATGGTCTTCGTTTCGAACGTGCCATGATCCTCATCTCCGTCCTCATGGAAGAGGGCGTCCTTGTCGCGCAAGCGACGGAATTCCGCAATGCGCAGATGACCGTCCTCCTGAGTGAGCATGTCCATGAACGGGATCACGTCGGAGGCATCGGGAAGCTTGTGGAGGTCGAAGGCGTAGCGAATCATATCGGCCGTGATCTTGGCCGGAACGAGCGCGCTGTAATTGGCTCCGCCGGTGTCCTCACGGTCCTTGGGTTTGGTCATGAGTGTCGCGGTTCCCACCAGGTACCCGTCGAGATTGACGACCGGGCCGCCGCTGTTGCCCGGCCGCACGTTGATGTCCGTATACACCATGCGGATCCGCCCGCCGGGCGTCCAGGGGATGCTGATGGTATGCCCCACGGTGATCGTCACTTCCGGGTGTTTGTCCTTCGCCCTTCTCTGCTTGTCTCCACCGGGAAACCCCAAGGCGAAGGTCTTCATGTGGTCCTTCAAACGCGAGTTGGGCAACAAGTGCAAGTAGTTGGGCGTATCGAGTTTTTCACCATCGGTGTCCAGTACCTGCAAAATGGCCTGGTCGGCGAACTCGTTCTGGTAAAGCACGTCCGCGTCGTAGGTTTTCTCCTCTTCGGTGCCTGCGTCCGCAACCACCAAGTAGGTGATGCGTCCATTGGTGTAATGGTACCGCTGCTTGAAGCCCGGATCCCTGGTGTGGGCGGGATCATGCGTGGGATCCACAACGTGGTTGTTGGTGATCGCCATTCCCGTGCTGTTGATGAAGAAGCCGGAGCCGGAAGCGATCGGGGTGTCGTTCTTCTTGTTTTTCGAGTGGAAGTTGAAGACCATGATCGTGGCATGTTTGACCCGCTCGGCCACGTCCGGTCTGAGATCCTGAGCCGTCACCGACGGCGCCAGCCAGCTCGCCATGACGATCAAAGCCAGACACGGTGCCGACTTCACGTGCGCTGCCAAGCTCGGTTCGCGCCGACCGTGGGTCCGGTTCAACTCGTCGCCGCGCGTGCTTCCGATTCGCTTCGTCATAACATGTCATCCAGAAACTAGAGTGTGGTCCGTCGCCAACAAGGCCTTAGCGCCAGTTCGCCGGCTGGGCGATTTGTGAATGTCACGGTCCCGGCTCGCCCCTACCATTGATGCCAGGCCTCCTCCCGAAATGCGGGGCGCCGTTCGGCAAGTCCGGCCATCTCCACGTTGGTCCGCCGGGTCCCGCAATCCTAGGCCTGTTTCATTATCGTAGCATCGTCTGTCGGACGTTGTCAATGCAGATCGAGCGATCGGGACGCGGTCGGTGACGCTTCGGGCGGAGTGCGTACGCCGCATCAGAGCCGGCGGCGCTAGCCTGCGGACCACCCCGCGCCAGACTGTCACTAGGCTTGTGGCGTGTGCCGTGAGGGGATGTCGCAGGGCTTGCGCCCTGCGCTCTGAAAGAGACGTCACCGGGCCGTGATGGGATTCTCGGTGAAGCGGCCGCTTGGTTTGTGCGTTTGCAAAAGGAATCCGGCGGCGGAGTGGTCGCGCCTGGCGCGTACGCCGCCGAGGGTCCGAGGGCTGGCGCCTACGGCTCTGAGTTGGCGTACCCATTAGCGGCGGCACGTTCTTCTTTCTCGCGCAGTCTGAAACCTTTCGTGCCAACCGGAACTTGTCGCGCCACGTGAAGAATGATAGAATGATTGTGTTGAAGCATTGCTGTCAGCGAATGCGAGTTAGGAGGGTCTTGTCTTCCCTGTTGCACCTGCCGTCCATTGCTCTTCCAGCCTGAGTGGAAGCGTTCTCCTGCTCAACGCCCATTACATGGCCTTGCGCATCATCAGCGTGAAGAGAGCGTTTGCGCTCTTGTTCAAGCAGGATGCGTGGTCGCGTCCGGTTGCGGAAGTGGTGGACATCGAGGACGGGCGGTACGTCACGTACGATTTCGCCGATTGGGCGGAAATCAGCGCGTTCAAGCGGGAGTTTGAGGCCGCGGACCACGATTGGGTGCGTACGGTTCGTCTGGACATCGCCGTACCGCGGATTGTGCGGGTTCTTTCCTACTCACGCCTTCCCAAGCAGCAGGTCAAGTTCAACCGCCGGAATCTCTTCGCCCGCGACGGCAGTACCTGTCAGTATTGCGGCAAGCGGTTCAGTTCGTCGCAATTGAGCCTCGATCATATCGTGCCCCGCTCGCGCGGTGGCCAACTTACCTGGGAAAATGTGGTGTGTGCGTGCATCAAGTGCAACGTCCGAAAAGGGGGGCGGACGCCGTCGGAAGCCCACATGCGTTTGATCCGCAAGCCGGTCAAACCGCGCCGCAATCCCGTCGTGTCCATCCGGTTATCGGATCACCGCTATTCGTCGTGGAAGCAATTCCTCGACGCTGCCTATTGGGATGTCGAGCTGAAATAGCGATCTCCCGCCGCCGGAGGCGATGGGCTAAAGCCCGCCCGCCAGTTGGTCGTACTATTCATTAAACACCGTATCGGTCGCGCCGTCCGGCCTTGTTCCAGTGCCGGTGGACCGGATTTCGGGGGGTGCGGGGCGACCCGCCGATTGACGTGGGATCGATTCATTGGGTGGTCCAACCAGAACAGATGTCCTACTTGCCGAGCCGGATTCGGACCAGCGCCGGTTGATCGTGCGCATTCTCCATCGGGCGGGGCTTGTATGCGCGTCCGCGTCCACCGTGGCAGAGGCCAGAAGCGTGGTCGCCCGACTTCAGCCCAAGGCCGTGGTCTGTGAAGAGGAGCTGCCCGATGGAACGGGGGCCGAGTTGTTCCGCTATCTGCATGCCAACGCGGCGTTGGTGGGGACGTACTGTATTCTGCTCGGCACGGGATCGGGGAGTCAGTTGGCGGCCGCGGCGTTGACCGCGTGCGCCGACGACTATCTGAGCAAGACCCATGTACACGAAGAGCTGTCCGCGCGGCTTCGCGTCGGCATGCGAATGTGGTCGATGCATGAGGAGTTGCGCCGGGCGGCCATCACGGACGGGCTTACGGGGCTGGTGAACCACGATCATTTTCACCGGGTGTTGGCGGCGGAATTCGACCGCTGCCGGCGGTACGGGCATTGCGTTTCGCTGATCGTTTTGGATCTCGATTTCTTTAAGGCCATCAACGATGCGTATGGGCACCCGGCGGGCAACGAGGCGTTGAGCAAAGTCGCCGGAGTGCTTCGGGAATGCGTGCGGGATGTGGACACGGTCGGCCGCATCGGCGGCGAGGAGTTTGCCATCGTGTTGCCCGAATCGCGCGCGGACGCCGCCGCTGAAGTGGCCGAGCGCATACGACGGGCCCTGCCCGACACGATTTCGCTCGACGGCGCTCCGAATGTAGTGGTGACGGCGTCCTTCGGCATTGCCGACAACGCCGGCTCGAGTGTGTGCAGTTGCACGGAGCTGATCGACCTAGCCGATCGGGCTCTTTATGTCGCCAAGCGTCAGGGGCGCCACTGCATACGACTGGGCGACCGACTGGCTGATTGCCCGGAAGCCGCGGGCATCCTCGGCCATGACGAGGTGGTTTGGCTGCACCGCCGTTTGGCGCTGCTCAACGCGCGCCTCCAGGACATGCACGCGCAGAGCGTCGCGACGCTGTTGAGGATGCTTGAGGAGAAGGACGCGTACGCTGTCCGGCATTCAGCCAACGTCGCCTTTTATGCCGGAAAAGTCGCCCGGGAGCTGGCGTGTAGCGACGTAACGTGCAAGAGCGTCCACCATGCGGCGTTGCTGCACGACATCGGCAAAGTCGGCGTGCCCGACGCCATCCTCTTGAAACGCTCCCCCTTGACGCCGCTGGAGCAGATGGTCATAGAACAAGTGCCACTTATTGGCACTCGAATTATCGACCACATGCGCGTCCTTCAGTCCGAGATTCCAATCATCCGGCATCAACGAGAGTTTTTCGACGGAACCGGCACGCCGGCCGGCCTGGCGGGCGAGCAGATCCCCATTGGATCGCGCATCGTTATGGTGGCGGATGCGTTTGACGCCATGACCGCGGATCGCATCTATCGCGTGCGCATGCCGGTGGAAACCGCCCTGGCGGAGATCAAGCGCCTGTCCGGCACTCAGTTTGATCCGCGGGTGGCGCGCGCTCTGATTCGTCTGTTCCATCGCCATCGCACGGCTTGGGAGACGCGCATCCGCGATACGATCATTGCGGCACGCGTTGCCCAGGGGGCTGGCTTGGTCGCAACGGCCGAAGCCGCCGGTCCACGCCTTTCCTGAGCAGGCGGTCGGTTGCCCGCGTCGATGCCGATTCGTCCGCTTTGCCGAGTAGGAGGCATCGGCCGGTCGCGTCCGGCCGCCTCCCGGCGAACGTGTGGTAGGTTGATGGGCTCTTGGAGTCGCCGAGTGGGGTGCATGACACGATCGGCGGCTGCGATGGCAGACTGAAGGCGTGGTCCAACAGCCTGTTGAGACACTTGTTCTCGGATGTGGTGCCCGCATCCAGCGAGCGAAAACGGACGGCATCGTCTGCCCAAGTGCGCCGGCGTTGGCCGAATCATCCGCAAGATGCCGGTA
>JBHHUB010000022.1:0-30905 GCA_046753625.1 Phycisphaerae bacterium
CTCACCCCAGCTACCAGCGAACTTGCTTGCGTCACCGCGCGTACTGAGTTGGCCGGCCCTGGAAGCTTCGATCAGATGTTTCATTTCAGCCAGCAGTCTGTTCATCACATCGATGCAGGCGTTGAGATTCATCTTGATTGCGTTGAAGTCGCCGTGGTACTCTTCGGTGATTTTCGGCGGGATGTCGCCTTTGCTGATGCGGTCGACATAAGTGGCGGTCACGTTGATGGGCTCGACGAACGCGTCGACCAACTTGTTGACGCCGACAACCAACTGGGCGGCATCACCGCTTAACCTGGATGTGTCAGCCCGGTGCCTCAGTTCGCCGGCTTGTGCCGCTTGGGTCAGTTTTTCAATCTCGACTCTGGCCAGGGCGTCCGCCGTCACATCGATGGCATACTTGATGACCTTATAGGGCTTACCTTTCGCGTTTAAGATCGGATTGTAGGAAGCTTTAATCCAGACCTCCTTGCCGCCCTTGCCGATGCGCTTGTACTCCTTGGCTTCGAACTCGCCGCGGTTGAGCTTCGCCCAGAATTCATTGTACTCGGGACTTTGGCGGAACGCCGGATCGACGAACATGCTGTGATGCTGCCCCTGAACTTCGCCCAGCGTATAACCCAGAGCTGCCAGGAAGTTGTCGTTGGCTGTTATGATCGTGCCGTCCATCGCGAATTCGATCACCGCCTGCGCTTTGCTGATGGCGTCGATTTGTGCCTGTGCTTCGAGGGCGGCCAGGCGCGCACTGCCGACCTCTTCCCAATTGGCTACGTGGCCTACGACTTGGCCGGTGGCGTCTGTGATGACGTCGATGTTGGTTTCCAGTATGAGCTGATCGAACTTGATGTCTGCTTTTCGCGGAAAGTTTGCGGGATTCGAGAGAATCCGTTCGATGGCTTCAGGATCGGTATGGAAGTTGTGGATCGACATGCCCAGCATGTCGTTGACGTCGACATTGAAAGTTTTCTTGACGATCGGAGCTATGCTCTTGAGGGTCGCCATGGCCTTCTTGTTGATGAACACGAGCTTGCGGTCGGCATTCGCCATGAAGACATTGGTCCCCATGGCGTCCATCGCATTCTTGAGCGTTGCCAAATCGTCCGTCAGGCTTGTTGCGCCCGAGCTCGTGCCGCCGTTTGATTGACCGGAATTTTTTGTCGTTGCCATTGCCTCGCCTCGTCTTGTTTGGTGTCCAACCCTATGTCGTGCGTTTCCCGGGCACGGTCCCCGACCCGGTGGCCGGCCAACTGTTTTCGGATCGGCTTACGCCAGCTCCGAAGTTCCGCCCAAGGCCGCGCGATCCCCTAACGGTGCACGTAACGTCGCGTCAACCAAGCGCGCCTGCGCACTCCACCATCGTTGCCTGATCCGCCTGTGACAAAACCATGTCCAGATTCAGGAGGATCATGATACGCTCGCTCATCTTGACCAACCCGCGAATGTAGGATTGGTCTGTCCCCAGCAACCCCGTTGGGGGTGGGGACACTTCGCCGGCGTCGATCCGCAACACCTCGTTGACGGCATCGACGATGATCCCGAACGTCGTCTCGTTCGTGTTGACCACCATGATCCGCGTGTGTTCGGTGGCGTCGCCGATGTCAAGTCCGAAACGTCGTCGCAGATCCACGATCGGTATGACTTTGCCCCGGAGATTGATCAGACCGCATACGTACTCCGGCACCTCAGGAACCTGAGTGATCTCGCCCATGAGGATGATTTCCCGGACCTTCATGATGTCCAGGCCATACTCCTCGTTGGCCAGCCGAAAGCTGACCACCTGGGAACCCAGGCTGCCGGCGGAACTTGGGGATGCCGCTCTGTCGCTCACGGTTTGCACTGCGTCCTCCAAACCTTGCGTTTTCTCGGGCATGATTCTGGTCCTTGAGGAGGATCCGTGATACGGCGGGACGGCCGTGCAGCACGATCTGGGACGTCCCTGTGGTGTTACATCGGGGCGGTTCGTGCCGTTCTTTAGCTAGAACGGCCGGTTGGGCTGGCCCGGGCGGAGCATGTGGCGGGTTGCCGACAGGCTGTGTCGGCCCAAGAATGCCGACTGTGGAGGGGGGCGGTGGGCTTGTTGTTTCGTCCGCTGGACGATCGCGAGATTCGCGGTCGTTGCGGACGGTCCTACTGTACCGGCCAGGGCGTATCCTTGGCTTTGGCTTTGGCCTTGGCCGTCGCATGCGCGGTAGCCAACGCCGGGGTCGTTTCTCGGTGTGGGTCGGAAAGAAGACGTTTGGCGATTTCAAAGCGCACAAAGTCGGGGTTGACGCAATCCTCGTGCGCACCGGTCCAGCCGTACTTCAACCACTCCCGCGACCATTGAGTATTGACAACGCGGCCTTCCATATTTGCCGGAGGTGTCAGGCCGACATAACCGGCGGAGTCCACGCCGCGTTTGCCGTCAATGGTTCCGATCGTCCGCACGGACTCGAGAACCACGTCGTGGGGAGAGGCATAGACGTAGATCAGGCCGTTCATGTTCTTCAGGGCTTTGGTCACGTCATAGTCGTGCGAAATGGAGCTACCGAGCAGAATCAAGTTGTCGATTTTTGTCGAAGCGTCGAGTTTTTCGATCGCCCACGTCGCCACGCCGGTGCCTGCCGAAAGCGCTACCACGTTGATCGGCGTATCGGGGAAACGCTTGCGGAAGGCGCGGATTTTGTCCGCGAGTTGGCGGCTGCGCGCCCTGGCCGCGGGCTGGTTGAGCTGGTCCACCAGTGGGTTGAAAGACGTGGTCCAAACGTATTCTTCCACGTCGCCCTGGTATCCCGCGGCGAAGAGGCCGTCGGCGACGCTTTGTGCCCCGTCACCCCAGTTTCCGGCACCGTCGAGGAAGAAGGTCTTGCCGTATCGTTCCGCCGCTCGTCCGGTCTGGCATCCACAGGCCAAGGCGGCGAGGATCGCGGGAGCAAGAAGTTTTGTGATGGCTCTAGCCGATAGCATTGGAAACGTCCATCATGAGAAAAAGTACCCTGACGTGGAGATACCGTTTCATCCGGACTTGGGTTCATTAGACGAATCGGCAGATAGCTCGACTCGCCCCATGACCTCAGTCCAGTTTAGTGATTGGGCCTGCTCGGGTCAAGATGACGGCCGCTCGCGCACATCTTCAAGACCGAGAGCGACCGCGTACAGCGAAGTGGGGCCGATATGATCGTCAAAATATGTGGCATAACGAACCCCTCCGATGCGCAGGCGTGCCTATCGGCCGGCGCGGACTGGATCGGACTCAATCTTTTTTCCGGCCCGCGCAAGATTCAAACTCCGATAGCCCTTCAAATCCTGGACCAACTCAACGATCCGGCCGCCGCCGTGGCGCTGGTCTCAACCGATCAAGACCAAGTTATCGAACCAACGTTGGCCTTGTTGCAAGCAAAAGGGCTAGGTCGGATACAGTTGTACGGATCGCCCGCGGCACGGGATTCAGATCGGATACGATCCCTCGGGTTTGAAGTTGTGCTTCCGATCCACCTGCGACCGGGGAAAGAGCGGGAGGATCTTGCGTCCATGGCCGGACGGGGTAGCGGCGACTATCTGCTGATCGATACGGCCGTTTCGGGTAAGCCAGGGGGCACGGGGGTGGCTGCGGACTGGTCGGAACTCACGCAGGGGCTGTCGCGGGTGGGCCGCGACCACCTTCCGCCGATTCTGCTGGCCGGCGGTCTGCGTCCGGAATGCGTCGGGCAGGCCATCCGGACGGTGGCGCCTTCAGGGGTGGACGTGTGCAGCGGCGTCGAATTATCGCCGGGACGAAAGGATCGCGCGGCCGTCGAAGCCTTCGTCGAGGCAGTCAGACTGGCGCAGGGTAACGGTGAGGATTAGCGTAGCGACGCCGGCACAGTGGAGGGCCGCTGTGCCACATCCACGAATCCAGACGCAGCGGGCGGCCGCTGCGCTACATCAGGCACGTGCGGTTGTGGCGGTCAGCGAAGGTTCTCGAACCACACGAGTGCGTCGTTGGTCAGTCCGCTCAGCCCACTGCGATCCAAGGGGACCACCAGGTCGTTAGCTCCGTCGCCGTTCAGATCCACCGGGAGAATCCAGTTCATCAGGGTGGAGGCCATCTGCGGCTCCGGCACCGCATTGGGGTCGGCATTGGGATCCACCGTGGCGGATGTCGGGGCGCTTGTGGCGGTTTGATCGTCGATGATCAGGTTCTCGGTCCATTGATCGAACAGCGTGGCGGGTCCGGTGGAATCAAACCAGAGCAATCCGCCCTGAGCTGAAGCGACGACTTCGAGCTGTCCGTCGAAGTTCAAGTCGACCAGCGCCATGGCATCGGGGCTCCGCTCGGTGAATTCGGCCACGGTAAAGACGCGCCAGGCAATGCTGCGAACCGGTTCGGTGGTCGGCGTGTCCGGGCCTTGGAGCCATTGGATAAGCCGTCCGTTGGTCGAACGCACGACTACGTCGAGAATACCGTCGAGGTTGATGTCTCCGAGTTCGAGGATGTCGGCGCCCGTGGAGATCTGCGCCACCGCGCCGACATGCCACAGGCCGTCGGAAAGGTGAAAATCATCGGGCGTGTCGAGGGTCGGATTGCGGAACCACCGCACATTCATGCTGGGGGCATCGGGGAACGTTGCTACGATGTCGAGATCACCGTCGCCGTCGATATCGCCGAGCCCGATGTCCTTGATGGTGGTTCGGGGGAAGGGGTTCGGCAGGGCTTCACCGCGCCAGGTACCGTCTTGAATAGCGCTGGGGCCTTGGTTGGTGAACAAGAGCACGTCGGACGCCTGCCCGTCGCAGGAGATGTTGGATGCCACGACGATGTCCGGAGCGCCGTCGAGGTTGAGGTCGCCGATGGCCATGGACGTATAGCCTTCCAATTCCGGCAGGGTGGGGACGGACTCCGGGGCGGGGAGCCTGGAGATCTCCACGGCCACTTCCTGCCACGCAAGTGCCTGGTTGGCTTGAGCCGAATCAGTGGGACCGAGGTAGAGCTGGACGAGACCGCTGAGGGTGCCGTCCGGTGGCAAGTTGCTATCCAAACATCCGGCGTTGCCCTGCAGGCTGATTTTGACGAGCACGGCGATGTCGGGGCGGTCGTCGAGATTGAAGTCCGCTACTTCAATGCCGGCTACGGAGACCGCCGGGATGTTGCCGGCCAACGTAGTCGTCTCGAACGAAATGCTGCCGTCGGCGGTCCGACCCTGGAGATGCACCTGGACCGGTTGCGATTGGTTCCACGCCGACACGAGGTCCATGAGCCCATCGCCGTTGAGATCGGCCGAGGCGACGAATTGGGGGCCCGCAGAATCTTCGCTCGGTGGGTCCACCTGGATGGCTCGAAACGCGCTGAGCGTTTGCCCTGCTGAGACGAATAAGTTTCCCGAACCGCCGCCGCTGGTGGCGGCGCCAGGGCTGCATCCCGTTGACACGGATGCGGCGATGGCGGCGGCCAGGAAAGCGACGGAAACGATAGCGATTGTGAGGCGATTCCCAGACATCATGTGCGATGATCCTCGGAGGGGTCCTGGTTTCATACAAATCCGTTAGCCCAAAACGCCCAGAGGGCGTACCGGATGAGTTATCGGTTGCCGCGAGGGTCCGCTTTGGTAGGAAGCATGTCCGCCGGTGGGACAGGGGTGTCCCATAAGCGGGCAAACCGAGGATTACGGCGTGACGCTGGCGGCGAGCATGGTGAGATCGTCACTTTGCGGTGCGCCGTCAACGAATTGCGTGACGCACCGTCGAACGTGCTTGAGGAGTGCGTTCGGGCTGAGCGTGGCCGCGTCGGTCAGGCAGGCCATCAAGCGGGGCGTCCCGAACTGGTCTTGCTCTCGGTTCATGGCTTCGGTGACGCCGTCCGTGAACGAGAAGAAAAAGAAGGGCGTGTCGGGGAAATCGAATGAGTGCGTCTTGTAGACGCCCTCTTGAACCACGCCGAGCGGGAATCCGGCTTCCAATTCCAACTCGGCCGGTGGGCCGCCGTCATGGCGCAGGATGATCGGCGCACCATGTCCGGCGGACGACACGTAGAGGACGCGCGAGGTCGGATCGACCAACGCCAAGGAGCAGGTGATGAACTTGGAGGCATCGGTATTGTGAAAGATGAGTCGGTTCCACTGGGTCAGCAATGCCCCGGGATCGGTGGCGCCGTCGATGCTCATGTGAACTGCGGCCTGCAGGTTGGCCATGAGCAGCGCCGCCGCGATGCCCTCACCGGTAACGTCGGCGATCAGGCACCAACATCGGCCGTCGGCCGCCTCGAGGACGTCGTAGTAGTCACCGCTGACGCGGTTTCCGGGCTCGTTGGTCGCGGCGACCTTGAGCTTGGTGCGATTGGGGAGGCGCACGGGGAACAGGCCTGTTTGGATCGTCCGGGCCAGTTCGATTTCATGGCGCAGTTGGACCATCGCCTTTTGCTCTTCGACCAGGCGACAGTTGATTAGCCCGATGCTGACCTGCTTGGCAATGCCGGCGAAGAAGTCGATGTCCTCTTCGGTGTAGCGCGTCGACGTGCTGGTCCGGTCGCCGTAGACAACGCCGAGGATTTCGTCGTCGTGCGTCAGCGGCACGCACATGGCGGAGCGGATGCCCTGTTGAACCATGCTGACCGTCGGGTCGGCGGCGCCCGCGTCGGCTTCGGTGAAGATCGCCCGCTCGCCGTGTTCGAGGGCTCGGTTCAGCAAGGTCCGACTGATGCGCAGTTCGCCTCCGGCGCCGCGAAGATTCTCGACCGTCGGCCAGTCGAGCCCCTTGCCGTGGGTCGGGCGAACGCCGATGGCGCCGCGTTCGAAGTGAAGCATGTCGAAACAGATCTTCAGGGCGCCCTGCAGCAGCTCGTCGCGGCCCTGCAGCGTCGTCAGGCGTTGGGAAAGATCGTAGATCATTTGAAGCCGCCTTTGGGGCAGGAGCAACTCGCGGTCTTTGCTGACGTAGCGCGTGGTCTGGCTGGTGGGCCCGTCTTCCTCGGCAATAACGACTTCGCTACGGGTCTGATGCTCGCGATCGTGGTAGATAATCAGGGTGGATCCGACGAGCACGCGGTCGTCGTTGCGTAGCGTGTGGGCGGATCGGGGTAAGTCGTTGACCAGGGTGCCGTTCTTGCTTCCCAGATCCTCGACGATGAAGCCCTCGGTCGTTTTGACGAACCGGGCATGGCGCCGCGAAGCACTGGGATCATCGATGCACGCTTCGCAGGTCGCGTCCCGGCCCACTACGATCGGCGCGTCGCAAAGGGAATGACGCGTGGTGGTTCCATCGATCAATGTGACGGTTAGTTCCGGCATGCTCGTTACCGCATTCAGTGGACATCCTTGGATCGGGACGACTTCAGCAGCCGTGCATTGTAACGCAACGCAGCGCGTTCCACGAGGTCAAAATCAGGGCGCTCCGCGCCGCGCGGGCCAAAGACCGTGGTTCGGTACACTCTGGCGCTGACGGCTCCAGCCCTCAACGGTCAACGCTCGACCTTCTTGACACCGAGCTTTGGATTCTCGCACCCGTTTAGGGCTTCGAATCGCAGGTGCAAACGAGTTGGTTGCAACCGGGGCAACCGCTTCCGTACTTGGCGCGCAGAGCCTCGGTGAGGTTGATGTCGCGAATGTTGGCCAGCGTGATCAGCCAGGCGAGCACGTCGGCGAATTCCGCCTGGAGGTCTTCGCGAGAACCTTCGCGCAGGGCGGCCGCCAGCTCGCCGACTTCCTCGCTGAACCAGAGGAAGGTGGCGGCGTCGCCGCGGTCCCGATCCTTGTCGCTGTACATTCGCTCGATCAGTTGTTGCAGGTCGTCAAGGGTCATGCCGGAACGCTCCGAAGGGGCCGTCGTCGGCGCGGCGTATCTGCTTTGATTCTCGTGTCGCCCCGGTCAGGCAGGCAACGATTTGTAGTATTCAATCGTTCGCTCCAAGCCCTCACCAAAGTTCAAGAGAGGGGTATAGCCAAGTACTTTCTTTGCCCGTGAAATATCAGCGCAGGAGTGGAGGATGTCTCCGGGGCGCGGGGACACATACTTAGGACGCACGTCGGTGCCCAGCATTCGGTTGATTTCGGCGATAACCTGATTGATGGTAATCTGTCCGCCACAGGCCACGTTGACAACCTCGCCGCATGTCCGGGCTGCTTGCATGGCGAGCATATTCCCGTGGACGACGTTGTCGACATGGGTGAAATCGCGGGTCTGTTCGCCGTCCCCGAACACCGTCGGCGCCTCGCCCTTCAGGATGTTGCTGACGAAAGCAGGGATGGCCGCGGCATACGCGCTGTCGGGGTCTTGCCGGGCTCCGAATACATTAAAGTACCGGATGGTGAGCGTTTGCAAGCCCCAGGCATGATGAAATGCTGAGGCGTAGTGCTCTCCGGTGAGCTTCTGTACGGCATACGGGCTGAGCGGAGCTGGGGGCAAGCCCTCGTGCTTGGGCGAAATCTCGCTGTCGCCGTACGCACTGCTGCTGCCGGCGTAAATGAACCGTCTTACCTCTTGCTGCCGGGCGGCCATGAGGAAGTTGAACGTGCCGTTGATGTTGGCTTCGTGGCTCGGGACGGGCTGGTCGATCGACTTCGGGACGCTGGGCAACGCCGCCTCGTGAAAGACGAATTCGATACCCTCACACGCGTCAAGGCACGCTTGCGCATCGCGCATATCCGATTGGATGAACTCGACGCGGTCGCCGAGGTGGGCGAGGTTGCTGCGTTTGCCGCTGGAGAGATCGTCGAAGACGCGGACGTGATGGCCGAGTTCGACGAGCTTCGTGGCGATGTGGGAACCGATGAAGCCGGCCCCCCCGGTTACCAGTGTTCTGGCCATGTCCGTGCCTTCTGTTTGCGGGCCGATCGCTCGTGAGCCGTCCGATTGCCTCGGTTCGCCTCGCAACGGGTTCGTGCGGCGTCGTTTCAGCCCTGCCGCCGTCCCATTCAACGGCCAGACAGTAACGCAGGCTCCACAAGATTACAAAGGTTCGGCGTTAAACGTAGGGGCGGGACAGCATCGGCGGCTGCGACAGCAGCTCTTCGGGTTGCTGGAGAAATCGTCGCCCAAGCCGCCCGAAGCGGACTGCAGGCTCGCAGTGGCCGATGTTCCGCGGGTCGCTTGACGTCTGCTTGAACCACGCGATACACTTGGGGCTCGGTCTGTATGGACTGGTCCGTTGCTTCCGAGGAGCTACCTTGTTGTCAAACCTCCACTGCGTCGTTCGTGTTGCCATGGTTGCGTTGGTTGTATTGCCGGGTTGCAAGACCACGCGCGTGGTACATGACGACGCCGCCAAGCGGAAAATGCTGGCTTTGATTATGCCGAGTCGGATCGAGATCGTTCAGCCCTTTACGCGGGTGAAGAGTTTCGACGACGACGCCGTTCCCGACGGGATCGAGCTGCTGCTGCAGGCGATTAACTCGCTGGACAACTCCGGGTTGATGATCGCCGGGGACATGCGCATCGAGCTATTCGAGCATACGCCGGCGAGCGGGAACCCAAGGGGGCGCCGGCTAGAAATGTGGGAGATTCAGATCGCGTCCCGCAAGCAGCAGGAAACCTACTGGAATCAGGTATCCCAGATGTATGAATTTCGGCTCGGTGTTTCACGGGAGACCCTGCCTGCAGCGGATAAGTTCGTGGTTCGCGTCACCTACAATTCACCCCTGGGCGACCATCTTTCCGATGAGTGTATTATAGGACGCCCCAAGATGGGGCAGTCGCTGGGCTCAGGGGGGTAACGCAGTGTGTCGATTCGGCGCGCGGCATGCTCGCCATCGACGATAGGGAGGTGCAAGCGGCTTTCTTTCGAGCCCCCGGGGGGGGGATCGTGGCAGGATGGGCCTAACCGGTAGTCCTGCGGTTTGTCACAACTGATGGTAATTTGCGCGGCTTCGCGTCAGGGTTGGGTTTGGCGCATTTTTAGGGAGCTAGCGGATCATGGTACATAACCACTTCCTCCGGTTTGGGGCGTGCGTGCTTGGCGTTGTGCTGCTGACGCAGGTCGGCTGCAAGGATCTTCTCGTATACCAAAACTTCAGCTACATCCGCGAGCATGCGTCGTCCCAGGAGGACGTGACCCGGCTTATCGGCGATCCGAGTGCCCGGTTGGGGAACAAATGGATGTACGATCGCCCGGCGAAGCATCTGCAGGTGTTCATCGATTTCGACGAATCGGGACGCTGCTGCCGCAAGCAGTGGATCGACAGCTTGAACAACATCTGGGAGGACTCCGACGAGTCCGGCGGAGGTGGGTCCGCTCGGGTCAGCGATTCTCGCGGTGGGCGGTCTTCGGGCGACGACCAGCCTTAGAATCCCGATCTACATTTCGATTGCTTATCCGCGCACCGCGGCGCGAGCCCTGTGACATCGGCTCGGAAGACCGGGACGCGCGGTTGGCGGCCCGAGGGGTCCGCGGGCTAGCGCCAGCGGCTCTGGGCACCCATCCCGTCTCACAGGCCCGCTTTCTTGACCTTCCGGTGTGCTCCCCCTAATAATGCGTGGCTATGTTTAACTCACTAACCGACCGGCTTTCCGGTGTGTTTCGTGGCCTCCGCGGTCGCGGGAGAATTACCGAGGAAAACGTCACCGAGGTGATGCGGGAGATACGTTCGGCGTTGCTCGAAGCCGACGTACATCTTGACGTGGCCCGGGCGTTTTGTGACGACGTGCAGCAAAAGGCCATCGGCGCTGAGGTCATCAAGACGCTCAAGCCCGCGGACGTGATGGTCAAGATCGTCCACGACGAACTCGTCCGCCTGATGGGGCCGGTAGATCCGAGGATTCCGTTCGTCTCGCCGGGGCCTACGGTGCTGCTGCTGGCGGGCTTGCAGGGATCGGGCAAGACGACCACGTGCGGCAAAATCGCCAAAATGCTGCAGGCGAAAGCGAAGCGGCCGTTGCTCGTGGCCGCGGACTTGAAGCGCCCGGCCGCCATCGATCAGCTTGAAGTGCTCGGCGAACAGATCGGCGTGCCCGTCTATACCGAGCGAGGGCATCAAAACGCCGTCAAAGTTTGCCGCAACGGTATCAAGGACGCTCGGAAGAAAGATCGCGACGTGGTCATTCTGGACACGGCCGGGCGCCTGGCGATCGACGATGAATTGATGGCGGAATTGGCCAACGTCGCGCAGACAACCAACCCCCAGCAGATTTACCTCGTGCTCGACGCCATGACGGGGCAAGACGCCGTCAACACGGCTAAGACGTTCAACGAGCGGCTTGAGCTCGACGGGTTGATCCTCACGAAGTTCGATAGCGACACGCGCGGCGGTGCGGCGCTTTCGGCCAAACGGATCACCGGCAAGCCGATCAAGTTCGTCGGTGTCGGGGAGAAGCTCGAGGCGATCGAGGAGTTCCACCCGGAGCGCATCGCGGGGCGCATCCTCGGAATGGGCGACATCGTCGGGTTGGTCGAGCAGGCTCAGCAACATTTCGATCAGGAAGAGGCGGCCAAGCTCGAGAAGAAGATGGCCACGGGCAACTTCACGCTCGACGATCTGGTGAGCCAGCTTCGCAAGGTCCGCAAAATGGGGTCCATGAAGGATCTGCTCAAGAAGATTCCCGGCATGGGGTCCATGATCGGCGACTTGGACATCGACGAGCAAGAGATCGTGCGGCTCGAATCGGTCGTTCAGTCAATGACGCCCAAAGAGCGCACGAATCCAAAGATCATCGACACGTCGCGGCGCCGGCGCATCGCGAAAGGGGCCGGTTGCGATCCGTCGGACGTCAGTGGGCTGGTCAAGCAGTTCGAGCCCATGCGCAACATGATGAAGGCGATGAGCGGGCAGTCGATGATGCAGCGGATGAAGATGGGGACGCAGTTCTCCCGGATGATGATGGGCGGGGGCGGTCCGCCGAAGATCAAATCAAGCACGACGGCGCGCAAACGCGTGGTAAGCCGCAAGGACCGGCGGAAGAAGCGGAAGCGAGGTCGCTGATCGCGTCCGTCCGGCGCCGCCCAGCCTCCGGCTACTATCCCACTGCAGTCGCATCGCGCGTGGCCGCATTCTCCTACGACGCCATCTGTCGTGAGTTGTCATGAGCTTCCGTCCCGACTGGTCGTTCTATTTTCGAACGGCTACGATGTGTCCAAACAGCGTGGTTCGGCGCCGCGCGAGCGCGGTTGCCGTTTGGGTGGGCCGGTTGTTGCGGCCCGGCCGCTGTGGCCGGGCGCGCGTCAAGACCGAGGCGCAGGGATGCGCGGTTCTGGAACGTCGCCGGATCGATCGGTGTTCGGCGCCGCTACACCTGAGGTGAGACTGCTCTCGGCGTGCTCGGATGCCGAAGAGCGCTGTGGCAGGAGACGGACACAAAGGCTTGGGCTTGTGGAACAAGGTCTATGCGGGATTGTATCGGACGTAGCACGGCTGTGCCACGCGGCGCGGCGATTGGGGACGTTGGGTGGGGGTCCCGCGTCCACCGGCCCCGATGGATACGTACGCGGCTGGAGCGTTTTCTGCTCTTGTGTGTCGGGTGCCGGTCTTTGGGTGTCGGCTTCCTCGCCGGGCGACCGCGGTGGCTGAAGCCCGCGGCCCGGCTCCGGCGCAAGAGGTGCGCTGTTGGCGTTGCAGCGGTTTTGCTCGTTGGTTCGTCGGTCGTTTGGGCACAGCAGAAGCAACGCAAGTTGCAGCCGGTCAACCCGATCGCGATGCCGCAACGCCCCGCGGCCCGGCGACCGATGATGCCGGCCCAATCGGCGCGACCTGTCTTGATTGAGCCCTCCGCTCCGATCAAGAATCTCTTGCAAAAGGCTGAAGAGGGCATATCGCGTCGTGACTGGAAGTTTGCGATCGATTCGTTGCAGCGGATCATCGAACATCCGGAGCGTCCACTCGTTGAACGGAGCCGTGACGCGGACGGGCGGGTGTACGAATCGGTGCGTCGTGTGGCGTTGGCCCGGCTGGCGTCGTTGCCGCCGGAGGCGCTGCGGGCGTATCGATTGTTGTTCGACGGCAAAGCCCGCGGTCTTTTGCAACGCGGGCGGATGGAACATGACCCCGACGCGCTGCGTGTGGTGGTGGATCGCTACCTCCTCAGCCGCTACGGCGACGACGCGGCACAACTCCTGGCTTCGTGGATGCTTGACGCGGGCCGACCGGCGGACGCGCTGGCGTTGTTGACGGAGCTTGCGGAACTGGTGCGCGATGCCGACGTGTCGCAGGTGCGAACCGATTTGATTCGTGCCTCATGTTTGGCACTGCTTGGTCGCTCCAATGAGGCCGTGGCGATGTTTGAGCCTGACGGTCGCGCCGAGCAACTGGCGCGCGCCGTGGGACTCGATTGGTCTGAGATTGAGACGGCGCTGGTGGGGTTGGCCCGGTCGGAGTCGGCGCCGGGCGATGCGTCGGGTGGCCGTGCGGGGTGGTTGACGGTAGGCGGCTCACCGGCTCATCTCGGGCGCATGGCGGCGACGAGCCCGACATTGCACGGTAGGACGCCCTGGCATTATCCTTTTGGCCGGGTTGGTGTACCGTCGCAGGACTCGATCGGCGCGCCGGCGTCTGAGAACGGCTTCTATCCGACGCCAAGCGTATTGGTCGCCGTGAACGATCTCATCTTCGTACGCACGCCTGAGTTGCTTGCGGCATTGGACGCCGATTCGCTGAACCCGGTCTGGTCGCGTGATTTCGCACTTCGTGTGCCCCGCGATCCGACCCGGCGTGCGGGCGAGCCGGTTGTTCTTCCAGGCGAAATGGAGGCGGCGACGACGGATCATGCCGGCTGGTCGGTTTCAGCGGGCCAAGGGCTACTCTACGTTTTGCAGCGGGGCAAGGTACGCCTCGGCGGCAGTGCTGTGGCACGCCGGGGTAGCGCGCCGAATCGCGTGCTCGGCAGCTTGCCCACCTGGCTGACTGCGGTAGACCAGCGGACCGGAGCGGTTCGTTGGCAGCGGGGCCGAACCGAGGCGTTCCCCGATCCGCTGGCTGATGTCGAGTTTCGCGCTACGCCCATTCTGGCGGAGGGGGAGCTTTGGATTCCCTTTCAGCGGCAGCGCGACTTGTACATGGCGGTTTTGGAGCCGGATACGGGGGCGCTGATTCACAGCAGTCTGCTGTGCACGCTTCCTTCTCCGGGCGCGCCGCTTTGGGGGCCGCTCCAACCGGCTTGCGGGGACGGTGTGGTATACATCCCGACGGGCGAAGGCGTGTTGCTGGCGGTGGATCAGAAGCGGCACGCACTTCGATGGGCCAATCAATACGCCGGGTCCGTCAGTGATGCAAGCGGCTTGTTGCCCGAAAGCCCGGCGCATCGTCTGGTTTCGCCGCCGGTCGTGGCGGGTGGGCGCGTGTTTCTGGCGCCGGTCGGGCGTGATGAAGTCCTGGCGTTTTCGGCCACCAACGGCGAATTGCTCTGGCGCGTGCCGATCGGAGGCAGCGCGCATATCGTCGCGTGGGATAGCGGCTACCTCTGGCTCGGCGGCGGTGAGTTGGCGTGCCTGTTGGCCGCGGACGGGCAGCGCGTTTGGACCAAGACCATTGAAGGATTGCCGACCGGTCGAACCGTTCTGGCTGGGGATGTGCTCTATACGCCGACATGGGATGCGCTGGTTTCGGTCGATGCCTTGACGGGCCAGCGGCTGCGCGTCGAACCTTTGCCCGAGCAGCACAACCCGCTCGGCAATCTCTTTTGCGTGAACGATTCGATGTACGCCCTGGATTCGCGCGGGCTGAAGCGCTTTCCCGACGTGGGTCGCGCCTTTCCGCATGCCGCGGCGGAATACGCCAAACACCCCGACAGCCTTCATGCGGCGGTGAACCTCGGTTGGATGGAGTTGCTGCGGGATCGCCCGGATGAAGCCTACCAAGTATGTCAAGACCATGACATCAAGCGATCCGAAGAGGCCGCTTCTGATGATCTGCAAGACTTGAAGCGGTTGAAGATGGAAGCGTTGCTGGCGCTGGCCAAGCAGGACTCCCATGCGCCCGCCCAACGGATCGCCTACTTGAAGGAAGCCGGTGCCAGTGCAAGAAACGCCCAGGAACAGCTTCGCTGCGGGATGGCGCTGGCCGAAACGCTTGAGGGGCTGGGACGAGTCGATAAGGCCTACCGGCATCTGTTGGCGTTGGGGATGAACGCTGACACCGCTACGGCTGCGACCAGATCGGGCGCGGTTCGCGCATCGGCCCGATTGCAAATCAGGCATCGGTTGCGTGAGCTCGAGGCGACGTTGCCCGATGCGCAGCGTCGGGCGATCGAATCCGAAGTACGCGGCGTCATCAGTCAGGCGACGCGCGCCTTGGAGGCGGACCCGCGGGATCGAGAGGCCATCGAAACGCTGCTGGCGGTAGTGGCGCTGAACCCGCTGGGACGCGGGACGACCGACGCGCGGTTCGAGCTTTCCGATTGGTATGCGGTGGATCAGCGCTACGAACAGGCGGAGCAATACCTGCTGGCCGGCAGCCGATCGGCCACTGGATCCGACGCGGTCATTACCGCACTGATGCGCCAATATGAGCAATACGATGCCTTGTTTGGCGGGCATCCCAGTGCCCAGCGTGACCTTCTCAAGACCTTGGCGGAACGATTTGGGGCCGCGCCGCTGCCGGGTGAAACCGGGCGGACCGTGCAGGCCTGGGTGGACGCACGGCGGGCGGACCTGGCGCGGTTCAGCTCGAATAGCGGAGTGGACGCCGCGGCGGAGGGCGTGGCGCAGGGACTGCCCGGGTTCACGGGGAACATGGTGTGGCCCGCGATCCTAGCCGACGTCCAGCCCAATCCCGCTGTGCCGGTACAAAGAATGCCCGTGCGGCCGAACGGCGATGCGATGATCGCATTTTCCGGTGTCCGTGATCCGGCGCTGGCTGACCGCGTGCTTACGCTCGGCGCCGGTGACCTGCTTCGTTGCTTTCGTCTGGCCGACGGACAGCTTCTTTGGAAGACGCAAATGGGGGTTTCCAAACGGCCCGGGACGGTTTCGCAAGCGTCGGTCATGCGGGGTGGCCTTGCCCCGTACGACGCGGTCGCGGCCGGTCAGACGGCCGTCATCCTGGGGAACGACGGCCTGCACGCGATCGGACTGCTCACCGGGAAACGCATCTGGTCGATCCCCTACATCCATGTTGCCACCCCCGGTTCGTTGACGCGAGAGGGCGTCGAGATGGCCATGGGCGACGGATTCATCGTGGCGACGCCGCATGGCGGATGGCTGACCAAGGCGAGCTTGATTGACGGATCGACGATTTGGGAACGCGATCTGCGGGGCGAAAAAGTGGCGAGCATCAAGGTGGTGGGCCAGACCATCGTGCTGGCCGACCCCAGACAAGAGCGTATTCATTTGCTTCGGGCTGACGATGGCACGCTGATACAGCTCGCGCTGTTCCGCCAGCCGGACCACGATTCAGGGTTGATCAACATCGTAATATCGGACGCAACGGTTTGCGGAGCGGTTGCGTCGACCACCGGGGACCGCGTCGTGGCGCGTTCTTTGGAGACGGGGGCCGTCGTTTGGGAGAAGGAATGTCCCAAGCCGGTTGGGCAGCTCTTCGCACCCAAGGACAACGTCGTGGGTGTGAGCTTGCTTGGTGGCGATATTCTGCTCATCGAGGCGGACTCGGGTGAGACGCTCTTTGCCGGCAACGTCACCGCCACGCACAAGCGCATTGTGGACGCGGTTCAAGTGGATGATCGGCTGATCCTCCGACACCACACGCCTAAGTTGCGTTCCGTCTCCCTGACGGCGCTCGATCTGACCGACGGGAAGGTGGCGTGGGTTCGGGGCGGACTTGCGCGGCTGGACGCGGTTCGCTATGATCTGGAAGCGGTGGACGGTACGGTCGTGATCTTGACGCGTACGCAAGTCGTGCGTGGTCGGTCGGGAGCGCTGAAGGCGGTGATGCTTGATGTCGATACGGGGGAGGACGTCGGGGTGGAGATGGACTTGAGGTACATCGCACGGCGTGGGTTGCGGCTTGTTGAAATCCAGCGACATGAGTCCATGGTGCTCATTGCGACGCCGGAGGCGGTTCTTCCGGCGCAGGTCGGCGTGTTTGCGAAGAAAACGGGAGATTCGTGAGATGGCGCCGGTTGAGCGAATGATGCCCGAGCAGATGGCGTGGGCCGGGTGGTTCAGCCTGCTGCTGGGCACGGCGGTGTGCGCGCCGGTCGTGCGGGCTCAGCTTGTGGGGGCCGCCCGCTTGCCCGCCGGTGTGACGGCGGAAACCAAGGCGGCCATCGAGAAAGGTCTGGCGTATCTTGCGCGGACCCAAGATCGCGACGGGTCGTGGTCCAATCGGACGCGATACGGCGCGTATCCGGTGGCTATGACCAGCTTGGCCGGCATCGCGTTGCTGATGGACGGCAACACGACGACGCAGGGACGCTACGCCGCCCAGGTGGATCGCGCGGCGACGTTTCTCGTGCGCTCGTCCAACGCGAATGGATTGATCGCCGGACGGACGCGCGAGGGGCGGCCCATGTACGGCCACGGTTTTTCCCTTTTGTTCTTGAGTCAACTGCACGGCATGGTTGAGGATCCCGCGCGGGCGAAGCAGATCCAAGATGTGCTTTCGCGCGGCGTGCAGCTTACCGCGCGGGCGCAGAGCCGGCTTGGCGGTTGGTTTTATACGCCTGAATCCCCCGCGGACGAAGGGTCGGTGACGGTGACTCAGGTGCAGGCGTTGCGATCCTGTCGCAATGCGGGGGTGGCCGTGCCCAAGGAGGTCATCGATTTGTCGATGGGCTACCTGGTCGATTCTCAGAATTCCGACGGCGGCATCCGGTACACGGTGACGCAGCGCGGCGGGGCATCTCGACCGGCGCTGACGCCGGCAGCGGTATGCTGTTGGTTCAACGCGGGCGCGTACACGGACCCGCGAGCCCTTAAGGCGCTGGAATACTGCAAGCAGAAAATAGATCCCGTTACGTTTCGCCAGGGGCACGCCTACTATGCCCATTTCTATCTGGCCCAAGCGCTCTACATTTCCAAGGACAAAACATGGGGCCGTTACTACAAACGACTTCGAGACCGACTGCTCAAAGAGCAGCTAAGCGACGGGCACTGGATTGGCGATTCCGTGGGCGATGTATACGGCACGGCCATCGCGTTGACGGTGCTTCAATTGCCGTTCAATCAGTTGCCGATCATGCAGCGCTGAATGAGACGCTCCGGATGGGCCGGGGCGGTGCCGGTCCGATTCTTTAGCGGAACGGACAACGACAGATTGATTTAGGAACCATACATGGATACGACGCCGGAAGAACAGAAGAACCCCTCGCTTGATGGCAACGACACACAGGCGGCCGCGCAGCTCATGGCCTCCTGCGCCAAGCTTCGTGCGGAATTGAGCCGGGTCATCATCGGGCAGGAGGAGGTCGTCGAGCAATTGCTGATCTCGCTGTTGGCCAACGGCCACTGCATCCTCGAAGGTGTGCCCGGGCTCGCCAAGACGCTGATGATTTCATCGCTCGCCCGGTGCCTGGCATTGTCGTTCAATCGGATCCAATTCACGCCGGACCTGATGCCCTCCGACATCACGGGCACCGAAGTGATCCATGAGGACAAAGCGACCGGCTCGAGGACGTTTAAGTTTCTTCCCGGTCCCGTGTTTGCGAACGTGATTCTGGCCGATGAGATCAACCGGACGCCGCCGAAGACCCAGGCGGCGCTGCTTGAGGCGATGCAGGAGCGTCAGGTGACGGTGGGGGGAGAGCGTCACGATCTCAAACTGCCGTTCTTCGTTCTTGCCACGCAGAACCCGATCGAACAGGAAGGCACCTACCCGCTGCCCGAAGCCCAGCAAGACCGCTTCATGTTCAAGATTCAAATCGGGTACCCTTCTTATCAAGAGGAATACGACGTGGCGGAACGCACGACGTCGGAAAGCGAAGCCAAGCTGTCGGCGATCTTGACCGGCGATCAGGTGCTTGAGTTTCAGCAGTTGGTTCGCCGCGTTCCCACGGCGCCGGAGGTCATTCGCCACGCCTTGGACCTGGTTCGCGCGACGCGTCCGAACGAATCCTACAGCACCGAATTCGCCAAGCGCATGCTCAATTGGGGGGCCGGACCGCGGGCGGTTCAGGCATTGCTTTTGGGCGGCAAAGCGCGCGCGTTGCTGCACGGGCGGCACCATGTGGCGATCGAGGACATTCGCGCGTTGGCGCATCCGATTCTGCGCCATCGTGTGGTGACGAATTTTTCGGCTCAGGCGCAAGGCTATGATTCAGACCGCGTGATCGACGAACTGCTGACGACGACAACCCCCAACAGCACCGGCATAGACGGCGATGAGCAAATCCAAAAAGTATTATCATCCTGACGTCCTCAGCAAGATTTCATCGCTTCAGCTCCGCGCCCGGCATGTGGTCGAGGGGTTTGTCAGCGGGATGCACAAGAGCCCCTACAAGGGGTTCAGCGTGGAGTTCGCCAACCACCGCGCGTACGTGCCCGGCGATGACATTCGCCATATCGACTGGCGCGTCTACGCCAAGGCCGATCGCTTTTTCATCAAGGAATATGAAGAAGAGACCAACATGCGGGTGAACCTGGTCGTGGACGGCTCCGGCTCGATGGCCTATCCGGCCCATCCCGGTACCGATCGGATGACCAAGTGGGATTATGCCGCTACGCTGGCGACGTCGCTGGCCCATCTGCTCGTGTTGCAACAGGATGCCGTCGGGTTGACCCTGTTCGATCAGGGTATCGAGGTACGTACGCCGGTATCGAGCAACCGCGCCGCGCTGCATGGTCTGGCGGCGACGCTGGAGGACCATGCGCCGGCGGATCGCACCGATGTCAAGGCGGTCTTTGAGCAGCTCGCGGCGGCCGTGTCGCAGCGCGGTCTGGTCGTGATTCTCTCCGACCTGCTCGCCGGAACCGACGACGTCGTAGCGGGGCTCGAACGGCTTCGATACACCGGTCAAGATGTCATAGTGTGGCACATCATGGATCACGATGAGCTGGAATTTCCGTTTACCGACCGCACGCTCTTCGAGGGACTCGAGCAGGTCGACCAGGAAGTGCTGACCGATCCGCAGGCACTGCGCACGAGCTACTTGAGCAATCTGCGCGCGTTTCTCGATCAGATCGAAGGTGCGTGCCTGAACAACCGTATCGATTACATGCTGTTGGATACCGCCCAGCCGGTGGACATCGCGTTGGCTACGTTTCTGGCTAGACGGCTGCATCAGCAGCGGGCGAGGGCGTAGCAATGTCCATGGAGCCCAGCGTCCCACGCGCTCGCTACTATTCCCTCCTTCGTTACCGCTATGCCGTCGTCGGTAGGCTGCGTGACACTTACTGCGGCCCGTCAGCCGTCCGCCGTCCGCGATCAGCGGTCAGCGAGCCGCGGGTCGGGAACCTATTGGACGGTTTGGGCGGCGTTGTCTCCTGCAGCCTGAAAGGCTGCACTACAGTAGCCGTTGGCCCGCCTCGGGCGGACCCACAGTCACCGCATAACCCGGTCCATGCAACGCTGCAGGGGGCGGCTAGGCGCTGTGTCGCACGCACCTCCCAGGAAAGACGACCCTTACAGGGTCGGGCGGTTGCGTGGCGGCGCGATCCGGGGGCGGCGCTGCGCTTGCCCCCGGCTACTTCAGAGCAGGCTTGCAGCCTGCAACCAAAGCCCCCCGGCCAGCCATCGCAGCCGCCCAACGTGCCATCACCAGCGTCCAGCCTGCCATCACGGGCGCCGATCCTGTCACGCACGCTCGCCCGCGAGGCGACGCCGGCGCATCGGCTTCCGGCCGAGGGGGGAGGGCCCGCGCGATGAGCGTTGAGCCCTTGCTGGCGGCGTTCGTGTCGCCCACCTTGTTCTTCGGTGGGGCGGCGGCGATGGCTGCGCCGATCATCATTCACCTGTTGGCCCGACGCCGCTTTACGCGCATACGCTGGGCGGCGATGGATTTTCTCGTCGACGCACAGCGCCGTAATCGCCGCAGAATCCAAATGGAGGAATGGATCCTTCTTGCCCTGCGCTGTCTGGCCGTGCTCCTGATTGCCGGTCTGGTGGCTCGCCCTTTCCTTCAACCGGGAGCGATGGCTTCCGCGCTCGGTGGGCTGCGCCAGACGGAACGCGTCTTCGTCTTGGATGATTCCTACAGCATGGGCTACCGCGGCGACGATGGGACGGTGTTCGAACGCGCGAAAGCGGCGGTGGCGCGTCTGATTGATCTGATGCGCAAGGAATCGCCGGATGATACCGTGACCATCTTGCGCATGTCGGACATCGCCGGTCCCGTCGAGTCGGGAACATACCTCGACGTCGGGCAGATTGATGAGGTGCTGGGGCGCCTCAGCGCGCTGGCCCCTTCGAATCGGTCGATCGAGCCACGCGCGGTGATGCGCGGCGTAGCGGATTACCTCACGCAAGCCGGATCGGTGGTCAGTGCGGCGGTCTACTTCATCAGTGATTTCCAACAGAAAGACTGGACGATGCCGGGTACGCCGGACACCGGTAAGAAGGATCGGGGGCTGTTCGCACCGCTGCTTGACTGGGCGGGTGAGGATCGATCTTTGCGGCTGGCGTGCGTCAATGTCGGTGACGCCGCCGCGACCAATCTGGCGATAACGGACGTGCGGCTGGCATCGGGCAGGTTGGTTGCCGGGGCGACCGGTCGGATTCAGGTTTCGTTGGTGAACCATGCCGCGACCGCGGTCGAGGGGCAGACGCTATCGGTCGTGTTGGGCCAGCGTGTGCCGCAAACCGAGCCGGTGCCCGCGCTGCCCGCGGGGCTGACCGTCACGCGGGAGTTGGATGCCGAGTTCGCCCAGCCGGGTTACGAGCCGATCACCGTGCGGCTTCCAGAGGACCGCCTGCCGCTGGACAACACGCGCTACCACGTCGCGGAGGTCGCCGGCGCGATCAAGGTGCTCATCGTCAACGGCGAGCCGTTTGCGGACGTGTTGCGGGATGAGACGGGATTCTTGACGACGGCGCTGCGGCCTGAAGGTGAAGTCTTCAGCGGTCATGAATGTACGGTGATCGACGAGGCGGAACTGGAAACCAAGGCCGTTTCGGAATTCCACGTAGTGATCTTGGCCAACGTATACCGCGTCAGCGAACCGGTGGTCGACAAGCTGGAGCGAATGGTGCGTCGAGGCGGCGGGCTTCTGTTTTTCCTGGGCGATCAGGTGGACCCCGATGGCTACAACACGGCACTCTACCGCGAAGGTCGGGGCGTGCTGCCCATCTCGCTGGGGCCCATTACGCGACCCCAACTCCCGGTTCACTTACAAATCGTGGACGCGCTGCATCCGGTGACGCGCGGCTTGGCTGGTGGCGGCGCTTCGCTCGGCGTGGGCACCATCTTGTTCGATCGCTTCTTTGCGTGCTCCGTCGGCGACGCAGACCCCGCCGGTACGGACTTTCTGCCGCCGGCTGACGACGGAGAGGCCGCCGGAGCCGATTTGGGCACGCGGTCGCGTGTCCAAGTTCTGGCACGATTCACCGACGCGGACGAATCACCGGCGATCCTCGAAGGACGGTTCGGCAAGGGACGCGTGCTGGTCGTGACCACCGCCATGGACAAAGAGTGGGGCCGGTGGCCCGACCATCCTTCCTACCTGCCCGCGGTCAGCGAAATGGTACGCCACGTCGCCACGCGCAGCGGTGGCGGCGATGCCCATGGGGTCGGCTCGACGATCGAACTGCCGATCGATCCGGCGGTCTTCCTGCAAGATGCGATCGTGCGCACGCCGGCGTTTCCTGAGGAGCGGGAATACAACGTGACCGCCGGCGTGACCGACAACGCCGACGGGCTGGCGATCGCCTGGCCGCAGACGCAGGAGCCGGGCATTTATGAATTCATCCTTCAGCGTCGAGACGGCGTGTCCGAATCGCGCCGGATCGCCGTGAACGTGGATCCGGGCGAAGGCGATCTGGCGCGATGCGATGAGGCGGAATTGGCCGCGGTCGCGGGCGATGCCAAGTTCGCCTACATAGACGGGCTCTCGGCGCTGCGCGAAGGGGTTGATTCGGGGCGGGCGGAGCTGTGGCGTGTCCTACTGTTTGGGGCGGTGTTGGTGTTGATGACGGAGCAATGCCTGGCATGGTGGTTCGGATCGCGGCGATGAGGCCGCGGATCGAACCGTATGGCGACGTGATGAGATCCTAATGGCCTGGTCACAACTGATAACCAATCTGGGGTTGCTTGGCGCGATGACGCGTGACGAGGAGGAGTTCGTCACGGAGTTGCGCAATGTACCCGAGGGGTGGTTGGGGTTGGCCGGTATGGCGGTCGTGGTGGGCCTGGGCTGGGCGGTCGTGTGGATGTATCGCCATGAGGGTCGCCGGGGCGCTTCGCGCCGAGTTCGCATGATCATGGCCGCGCTGCGCGTCTCGGTTCTGCTGCTTCTGGTGACCATCTTGCTTGAGCCGGCCCGCGTTCGCCTGTTGCGGCGTTGGGTGGATTCGTACACGATCGTGCTCGCGGACGATTCATCGAGTATGGACCTGGCGGATCGGTACGCCGAGCCGGATCTGGCCCGGCGCGTCGGGAGCGTCATGGGCTCAGAGACGCCCGGCGCGGTGCCGCGCCGAGAGATCGCGCGTCGTCTATTGACCGATTACGATCGGCGCTTTCTTGCCCGTCTGGCCGAGCGCAATCGTGTGAAGCTCTATACCTTCTCGGATGCCCCCAAACTTCTGGGCACGATCAAGGCCAATCGGGAGGCGCCTGCCATGTCCCCCGGCGGTAATCGGCGGGAGGATCCGAAGGAAGCGGCCGCGGCGGATGAGATTCCCATTCATTTTCAGGCGACCGGCAGCGCCACCAACATCGAACGCGCCGTGCGGCGCGTGATCGATTCCGTGGGCAGCGCACCGATTGCCGCTTTGGTTGTGCTCTCCGACGGTGGGTTCAACCGAGGCGCCGCGGCGGAAGAGGTCGCCAAACTGGCGCGGCAACGCCGGCTCGCGGTGCATGTAGTGGGGATCGGGGATCCGGCCCCACCGAAGAACATCCGGCTGACCGACGTCGTCGCGCCGGCCAATGTTTTTCTCAAAGACCCCTTCGCCATTACGGCCCGGCTGTCGGCGCAAGGGCTGGCCGGCCAAACCATTGAAGTACAGCTTAGGCAGCGCGACGCCGCATCGGACGAAGCCGGCCGCGTGGTCGATGCGAAGAGCATCACCATCACTGCCGACGGCGCACTTGCCCCGGTCACGTTTCAAAGACGCCCCGAACGCACCGGACGCTTTGCCTATACTGTGGCCGTTGCCGTGCTGGAGTCGGAATCCGTCACCGACGACAACAGCAAGCCCGCGGCGGTCAACGTGATCGACTCCAAGACCAAAGCGCTCATCATCGCCGGTGCCCCGAGTTGGGACTATCGCTACCTCTCCCGCCTGCTCGAGCGGGACGAGACGTTCGACGTGAGCTGTTGGTCGCAATCCGCCGACCTGCGTGCGGTTCGCGACGGCAACACCGTGATCGACCATTTGCCACGTCTACCGGAAGAGCTGTTCGACTACGACGTGATCGTGCTTATGGATCCGGACAAGAGTGAGTTTGACGATGCGTGGTGCCGGCTCATCGACACCTGGGTAACCGAGCACGGCGGCGGGTTGCTCTACGCGGCCGCACGGGCGTTTGCTCCCAGCTTCCTCCGTGATCAGCGGCTGAGTGCCCTGAGCGATCTGCTTCCCGTAACCCTTGATCCGGACGCCGATCTGCTGCTCAACCGGATCGGCCACTATCAGTTCAAGGGATGGCCGGTTCAGATGCCCGAGAGTTCCCTGGGGCATCCAGTTTTGCGGCTGGCCGACGATCCCGGCTCCAACAAGCTCCTCTGGGCCGATGGCAACGAGGTCTATTGGCATTATCCCGTCCTGCGTGAAAAGCCCGCGGCCACCGTCCTGATGCGCCACGGCGATCCGCGCATGCGCAACAGCCACGGAAGCCACGTGCTCGCGGCGCTGCAGTTTGTCGGCTCCGGCCGGACGGGGTTTTTGGCCTTTGATGGAACGTGGCGTTGGCGCAGGTATGGTGAAGAACGCTTTGATCGATTCTGGGTACAATGGCTTCGCTACATGGCGGAGGGGAAGCTGTTGGGTGGCGCGAGGCGCGCGATGCTCGTTACGGATAGCGACCAATTTGCGCTGGGCGAGGCGGTGGACGTCAGCGCCCGGTTGCTGGATGCTCGATACGAGCCCATGGTGCGCGATCGAGTGGTCGCGACCGTTCTTTTTGAGACGCGCAAGACCGAGTTGATCCTACGATCGCGGCCGGATCAGCCGGGCTGGGTTCAGGGACAGTTCGTTCCCGACCGCACGGGCAACTACCGCATCTCGCTTTCGATGGCCGATCCGGGTGGCGGCAAGGATCTCACGGCGAGTAAGGAAATCTACGTGACCCGCCCCAACATCGAGGTACTCAATCCGCAGATGGATCGGGCGAAGCTGACGGCGCTGGCGGAGCAGTCGCTCGGCGGCCGCTATTTCGAGGTGGATCAAGCGGAGCAATTGCCTGATGCCATCGCCGATTTGCATGAGGAAATCGTTATCCGGTCGCGTCCGAAATCTCTCTGGGACAACGCCGCGGCATTAACGGCCTTGTTGGGGCTGCTGATTGTCGAATGGGGGCTGCGCAAGGGGTTTCGATTGCTTTGAAGCGGGGATGGGGCGTTCGGGCAAGCCGTATGGGAACCGGTTCTTGAGCTTGGGATGGAACGAATGACACGGCCGGACAACGACAACCCTCGGCACACGCCACTGACGCTCGAGGTGGGCCTGCGCGAACGGCTGGACAGGTTGGCCGCGCGACTTCGCCGCTATGTGCTCGTCGAGGGGATCGGCGTTTCGCTGGGCTTTGCGCTGGCATCTGTGGCCGTGCAAGTGTTGGTGGACTACTGGGCGCGCGGCCTGCTTTGGAGCATGCGGGCGGCGATGCTGGGCGCCGTAGTCGGTGGGATCATCTGGTGCGCTCGCCGGTTCCTGCTGGCTCCGTTGGCCCACGCCGTCGGCCCGGTGGAAATCGCCAACCTGCTCGAACGTCGCCATCCGGAGCTTGCGTCGATCTTGATCTCGGCGGTGCGTTTCTCGCGCGGTGAGGTCGGTCGGGCGGCCGCGAATTCCGACGATCTTATGCAATCGGTGGTGCGGCAGGCCGCTATCGTCGCGGGACCGCTGGATTTCGATTCGTTGCTGAAGCCCCAGCGGGCGCGCCGCTGGTGCGCGGCCATCGTTGTGATGCTGACCGGGATCCTGTTGACCGCGCTCTACGCGCCGAGCGATTTGCGGATCGGTCTGGCGAGAAATCTGTGGCTGAGCCGAGTGGACTGGCCGCGGCAGACGCACCTCGTCGTTGAGCTCGACGGCGACGAAATGCTGGCCGCACGGGGCGACGACGTCGTGATTCAGGCCTACGCCGAAGGCAGGCAGCCGCGGACGGTGGAAATCTTTTGTACGACGACAACCGGCACGGCCACGCGCGAAAACATGGTCACGGTGGGGCGAACCGGCGCCTATCGCTATCGGTTCACGCGCAAAAATGCTCAGGAGGATTTCACGTTTTACCTGCGCGGCGGCGATGACAGAACGAAGGCGTTTGCCGTTCATCTGGTCGAGCGGCCGCGCGTCGAGACCAGTGCGATGCGCGTGGATCCGCCCGCCTATGCCCGGTTGGATGCCTTCGAAACGTCCGACGGACATCGAGCTGCTCAGGTGCTGCCGGGCAGCGGGATTACCCTGACCATACAGGCGAACAAACCGCTCGCCGGGGCGACGCTCATGGCCGGATCCCAAGCCGTTGGGACCGCCGATGTCTCGGGCGTCGATGCGCGCGTCTCGTTTACGGCCACCGGGACGCACACGTATCATTTCGCACTGCGCGATGACGTCGGGCTTGAGAATCGGCGTCCCGTCCGGTTCGCCGTGCGGGTGCTGCGTGACGAGCCGCCGCGCGTTCGCCTTTCGCTGGTGGGCGTGGGAGAAATGGTCACGGCCGAGGCGGTCTTGCCCGTGGAGCTGGCGGTTTCGGATCGGTATGGTCTGGCGACCGTGGAGTTCGTCTACCAGCTCATGCGGGAGGGGGCCCAGGAGCAGCAGATCGATTTGCCGACCTTCGAGCCGGGTGCGAAGGACTATCTTTCGTCGTTTGGATGGCCCGTTTCGAGGGCGGCCGTTCAAGCCGGGGATCGGTTGACCTTGCTGGCGCGCGCGTCGGATGCAGACGATGTTTCCGGACCCAACACCGCGCAGTCGGTGGAGCACATCCTTCGGGTGGTGACGCGGGATGAGTTGCTGGCGGAACTCGCCCGCAAGGAGCAGGAATACCGTCGGAGCTTCGAGCGGCTGGTTGATTTGCAGGAGCGTGTGCGGGGTGATCTGCTATCGGTTCGGACGGATACCGCGGGTGGTGCGACTGAAATCGCCGTCGCGCTGGCGCCGATTGAGCGAAGACAACGGAGCATCGCCTCCTCGGTCAACGTGATCCGTCAGCAGTTTCAGCAGATTCTAGAGCAGCTAGGGCTCAACGGCATGGACACCGTGGACGAAACCACGCGCCTCGATGAGCGGATCATCACGCCCCTGACCGAACTGGCCTCGCGAAGCTTGCCGGAGGCGGGCGACAGCATCCGGCGCTGGTCGCGAAGCCCGGACGCCGAGGCACCGTCGCGAGCGGACCAGTTGCAGGTCGGCGTGCTGAAAAAGATGCGATTCGCGCTGGCGAACATGGTACAATGGGAAGGATACCACGAGGTCGTCACCATGCTGAACGATGTTATTCGACTTCAGCGCGAACTCGGCGAAGAATCCAAAGGCGTCGTAGCGAAAGAGGCCGCGGATATTTTTGACAAGTAGACGCAAGCAGCGTCGGGAGCCGTCGGGCTCAGCACCCGGCAGTGGACTTCGGTACGAGGGCAGGGGGGTCGGAGGCCGCGATACGTGGGGCGATGAAATGAAAACGAGACTCGCAATCATCTTGTTCCTGTCGGGTGGGATCATGTCCCCGCCCGCGCCGTGCGCCGCAACCCAAGCGCCCGACGCCGGCGACGCGGATCATCCGGCCGATCCGCTGGCTTCCAAGGAGGAGATGATTCGCGAGCGATTCAAACGATTTGAAGATCGGGTGTTCCGATTGCAGGAGCAGCTATCGGAGACGGAGCCGGAAAACGCCAGGCGGCTGGCACGCGTTTTGGAACGGGCCGGCGAACTGGGACTGTCGGACCGCTTGGAACGAATCACCAAGATGCTTGAGCAACCGGCGGAGCGATTCGATGCGGTCGATGAGCAGATGAATTGGCTCGAAGATGCCCAGCGCGTGCTGGGCATTCTGCTCGAGCGGGACAGCGACAACGACGAACGCAAGGACAAGATCGAGCGGCTCCAATCCTACAAGGAGCGGCTCGAAAAGCTTCTGAGCAAGCAGCAGGAGCTCGAAGCGCAATCCGCGCAGGCCACGCTTCAAAAGCGGCTTTCGCAGCAGTTGGATCAGGCCATCAACCGGATTGATGGGCTGCTCCAAGATCAGGCGGCGCTGGAGCAAGAAGACCCATCGGGAGCCGACGCCGCCGCTGAGCAGGAGAAGCTTGCCGAGGACACCGCGGATCTGGCCGAGGACTTGGGACGCCTTGCGCAGCCGGCTTCCGAGGAATCCACGGCGTCAGAGGCCATGGAGGCCGCACGCAAGAGCGTGGGGCAAGCCGCCGGCAAAACCAAGCAGGCTGAATCGCACATGGCGCAGGCGAGTGGTGAGATGAAGCGCGGCAAGCCGTCTGCTTCGTCGAGCCAGGCTCAGGCGAAAAAGGCGCTGCGCGAGGCACTCAAGCGGCTCCAAGAAGCGAAAGAAGCGTTGAAGCAAGAGGCGAAGTCAAGCGAAATGGCCGGAAAGCAGGATGAGTTGGCCGAAAAAGCCGAGTCTCTTGCCGATGAGATTCAAAAGCAGGAAGGCGACTCATCCTCCCCCGGCGGTACCGCGGAGGGCGGCGAGGGCCAATCCGGTCAGTCGCCGCCGCCGGGAACCCAGGGGCTCGAAAAGGCCAAGCAGCACATGAACGATGCGGGTAAGCAACTTGAGGACGACAAGCCCGCCGAGGCCAACACGGACCAACAAGAGGCGATCGAAGAACTTCAGCAGGCCCGCGAAGAGTTGGAAGATGCCTTGGAACAGCTTCGCAAGGAAGAGAAGGCGGAAACCTTGCGCGACTTGGAGCTGCGTTTTCGAGAAATGCTTTCCAAGCAACGGGTGCTCAACGCCGGAACCGACACGCTTGCGGCCATGAAGGTGGAGACCTTCGAGCGCGCCGAGCAGCTACAACTCGCCGATCTGGCTGCCAAGCAGCGGGCCTTGGCTCAGGACGCCGCGACGTGCCTGCTCATTCTCGACGAGGACGGTACGACGATCGTATTCCCGCGGATTCTGGAGCAGGTCGGTCAGGACATGACGAGCGTGGCCAAGCGGCTTGGTCGTGCCAACGTCGGGTCGCTCACACGGCAGATTGAGCAGGAGATCGTCACAACACTCGAGCAGCTCTTGGAGGCGGTTGAAGAAATGCAACAGGAAAACGAACAGGCCCAGAGCCGCCCCAAACCACCGAACGCGTCGGACGACGATGATCAGCTTCTACCGGAGTCGGCGGAGCTGCGTCTTCTGCGTTCGAGCCAACTTCGCGTCAACGAACGGACCGACGCCATTGAGGAGGCCCGGTTGGCATCCGGGGAATCCCAAGATTCGATCGTTAGAGAATGCAAGACAACGGCCAAGCGTCAGCGTGATCTTATGGAAGTCGCCACGCAAATCCGAGAGAGAAAGAACAAGCCATGAACCCACGACAAACGCACCAATCGGCGCGCAGGTCGCTCAGGTGGCCCGGTGCGGCTCGGAGCCTGAAACTGTGGGCGGGGTCGTGTATTGTTCTGGTTTCGATCGCCGCGCCGGCCCACGCAGAAGAACCTGCCGATCGCTTCGTCCAACACCTGGCCGCCGATGAGGCGATTGGGGCCAAGGCGCGCGACATGATTGAGCGCACCTGGTCCGAATGTGACGGTTGCGACGGCGAAGAATTCCTCACGCAAGGGCTTACCGTGATCTCTGCGCCGTTTCGGGAAGCGCTGGATGCGTACGACCAGGACCAGTACGCCGCCTGCGCATCGAAAATGGCCCGGCTGACCGATCATGGCGATTCCTTCCTCGCGGTCAACGCCGCTGCGTACGAGATCAAATCGCTCGTCGCCCTGGATCGACTGATCGAAGCCGGTGTTCGGGTCGAAGCCTTGCTTGCCAAGGGCGAGGCACTCAAGGAATACAGCTATTTCGCGCCGGAAATGAACTTCCTGCAAGGGTACTGCCTGCTGGCCGACATGCAGTACGACCGCGCCCGGAGGGCTTTGGACGGGTTCTTGGAGGAGTATCCGGAGGCGTCTGATCGTCTGACGCTTGCTGCGCGACAGATGCTCGCCGAACTGAGTACCCGGCAGCCGGGTCGGATCGGAGATGTCGTCGACCTGATGACCTTCTCGGAGAGACGGCTCAAGAACCTGGATTCTTCAGAGTTGGTTCGCACGCGTCAGCAGAGCATCATCGCACTTCTGGACCGCATGATTGAAGACGCGGAGAACAAGGAGAAAAGCGGTGGCGGCGGCGGTGGGGGAGGCGGCGGAAGCGGCCGCGGACAGATTCCGAGCAACCCCATGCAGGAATCGCAGCTACCGGGCGGAAGTGCACCGGGCGGTGGAGCCCTCGGAGACGCGCCTAAGGCGAGTCCCGGTGAGGCGTGGGGGGCGATGCCCGCGGCCAACCGCGAGGCCATTTTGCAAGCTTTGCGTGAAAGTTTCCCCGGCCGATACCGCCAATTGGTCGAGCAATACTTCGAGCAACTAGCCAAGCAGAAATAAGGTACGTCCCCTGGTCTTGGCACGAGGATGATGCCCGGTGATGAGGATAACGACACGAGCGTTCAGGAAAGCCCCCGCGCCGGGCGATGGCTGCCCGGAGGATTGGGCGCATGATACTTTCGGCGGCTTGGGCGCCGTTCTCTCTTGCAGCCTGAAGGGCTGCGCTGAAGTAGCCGTGGGGGGGCCCGCGGGGGGCCCCCCCCCCCC